>OMWN01000060.1 GCA_900314765.1 uncultured Selenomonadales bacterium
ATGCTCTGATGCTCTGATGCTCTGATGCTCTGATGCTCTGATGCTCTGATGCTCTGATAGCTCTGCTCTTCATATTATGACCTACTTTTGTCGCATTTGCAAGGGGCGCAAAATCCTATTTTGTATACTGTATGTTATTACAAAGCCACCTCAGCCTCACACAAGGGGCAGGCAAAGAATACTATAATCTATGTCACATAACACTTATTACATTAATAAAATTGAAACGCCGACCGCTTATTTTATAATCATCTAAAACAAATAATAATCTATATGGAAACAAAAATCAAGTCCATTAAATGATTTTGAGTTATTGTCTTCGTCAATATCCCGACAAACAAAAAGCAACTTCCATACATCATTTGAAGAGCCGCAATTACAAAAGAAATATTGAAACAAAGAAAAACAAGAATTATAATGATATCGAGGTGATGCGAATAGAAACTGCACATCTGAAACGAAACTATAAAGCATCTCTTTTCACGAGTTACTTTTCGGAGCTGCCTAATCTCGTAGGGCTGCACAAGGCGATCACCGGGGAAGATGTGGCCGAAAGCAGCATAAAGCTCACGACGCTCGACGAAGCCATCATGTCAAGCATAAAAAACGATCTCTCGTACGACATCGGCAATACGAAAATGGTACTCGCGGAGCATCAAACCACAGAGTCGGAAAACATACCGATAAGGATGTTTCTGTACCTTGCCGAGATTTTCAAGCGTGACCCCGAAATATCAAGCAATGCCATTTATCGCAAGAAACGCATTTCACTCAAGATGCCTATATTTGTCGAGCTGTACAATGGATTTGATGATGTACCGCTCATATCAGACCAGCATTTGTCCGATGCATTTTCAAAGGGAGATGCCACCCCTTCTGTCGATTTGACCGTGAAAGTCATAAACATAAACTACAGCATGAAGAGCGAAATCCTCAACACGTCGAAATCGCTAAATGATTACAGCTACTACACATACCGCACGGAAACAAACAGACAAAACGGCATGAGTCCCAATGAAGCAGTCAGAGAATCAACAAACTACTGCATCAACCACGACATCATGAAAGATTATCTTACACGTCACAAAGAGGAGGTCTTTGATATGTATGCACTCCAATGGAATGAGGAAGACGCAAAACGTGTTTGGAAAGAAGAAGGATATGAAGACGGCTATGATAATGGCTATGGTAATGGCTATGGCAATGGCTATGATAAGGCCAGAGAGGACGTTGCCCGTTCAATGCTTGAAAATGGTGCTGACGTAAAATTCACCGCGAAATGCATCAAGTTGCCGCTTTCACGTGTGCAGGAAATTTACGACAGCCTCAAGAAATAAAAATAAATGAGTTAAATCTATGACATTCCTTTCAGAGCATGTATAACTGCCTAATGTTTTACAAACAAAAGCAGCCTCCATATCTTGGCGATGCCAATTTATGGAGGCTGCTTTATTATTTCTGATGGTTTAATTTTTTACGAGCTCAATCCTCTTATTCTTGATTCAATCTTTCGCGGCTTTATTTCTTCTGACTTGGATGAAGATGCTGCCTGCAAGGATGACGAGGCCGATGATGTCTGTCAGCGCGCCTGGGTAAATCATGAGGAGGCCGCCGACGAAGAGGACGAGGCGCTCAATCATCGTCATATTAGTGACGAGGTGACCAATGAGCGACGAGGAGAGCGCGACCATGCCGCAGAGCGCCGTGATGAGTGCTTGGCAAAGCCCCAAAGGCGTCGCGTTGACCATCAAAATGACTGGCTGCAACACAAATATGTACGGTATGATGAATGCCGCTATGGCGAGCTTCGATGCATTGACGCCCGTCCACAGCGGATTGCCGCCGCTGATGGCGGAGCCCGCATAGGCGGCGAGCGCGACAGGCGGCGTCACGTCGGCGATGATGCCGAAATAGAACACAAACATGTGAGCCGCGAGCACGGGCACGCCCATCTGCACGAGCGCAGGCGCGGCAATCGTCGATGTGATGACGTAGTTCGCCGTCGTCGGCACGCCCATGCCGAGAAGCAGCGCCGTGATCATCGTGAAGAACATCGTCGGTATCATCATGCCGCCCGCGAGGTCAAGGAGCGCCGAGGCGAGCTTTAAGCCGACGCCCGTCTTCGTGACGACGCCAATGATGATGCCCGCCGACGCGCAGGCGACGAGCACGCCGAGCACGGAGCGCGCGCCATTGTCAAGGCCCTCGATGATCTGTATCGGCTTCATGCGCGTCGATGCTCTCAAAAACGACGCGATAATCGAGAGAAATATCGCGACGAGCGCCGCACGCATCGGAGTGTAGCCCGACACGAGCAGATAGATGATGACGACGAGCGGGATGGCAAGATGGCCACGCTCTTTAAGTATGTCAAAAGCCTTCGGAAGCTCGTCACGCGGAATGCCCTTGAGGTTCTTTCTCTTTGCCTCGAAATGAACACCGAGCCACACGCCCGCAAAGTAGAGCACCGCCGGAATGATGGCCGCCTTGACGATATCGATGTACGGGACACCGACGAACTCCGCCATGAGGAAAGCCGCCGCGCCCATGACAGGCGGCATGAGCTGACCGCCCGTCGAAGCCGCCGCCTCAACGGCGCCCGCGAATTCCTTGTCATATCCGAGCTTTTTCATCATCGGTATCGTGAAGCTGCCCGTGCCCGCGACATTCGCGACGGAGCTGCCGGACACCGTGCCCATGAGGCCAGACGAAAGCACGGCGACTTTCGCAGGACCACCGCTCGCCCAGCCGGCCACGGCATTTGCGAGGTCGATGAAGAATTTGCCAAGACCTGTGGACTCGAGATATGCGCCAAACAAAATGAAGAGGAAGATGAACGTCGACGAGACGCCGAGCGGTATGCCGAAAATGCCCTCCGTCGTGAAGAAAAGGTGGCTCACGAGCTGCTCAGGCGTGAGACCCCTGTGCGCGAGCATGCCGGGCATGTACGGCCCGAGGAATGCATACGCGAGGAAGAACAACACGACGACGACCATCGGTATGCCGACAACACGCCGCGTTGCCTCGATGACGAGGATGAGCCCGACGAGGCCGACGATGAAGTCCGTCTGTGTGACAGTACCCGAACGCAGCACGAGCTCGCGGTACTCGACGAGGATGTACCCTGGCGCCGCCGCGCCGATAATGGCGAGCACGACATCGATAGGGTGAAATTTGTTGCCGAACGTAGGATAAAGGAGATAGACGAGCGCAAGGCCAAAGCCCAAGTGCACAGCGCGCTGCAGCTGTGCGTCCAGCACACCGAAAATCGCCGTGTAGAGCTGGAACACCGAGAAGGCAATGGCGATGGCCGAGACGATTTTCGCCATGATGCCGACGTGCTCGAACTTGTTCGACTCCTTATCATATTTTTTCATCACGTCCTCTGCCAGCTGCTGATTAGCCTCCAGCACGGGATTTGGAGAATTAGCCATCAGAAATCAAACCTTTCGTAAAATTTACCGACATGGACACGCACAAGAGAGCCGAGCGGCACAAGCTCATACAGCGGGAATTCTTCCTCCCCCACGTAGAGCGTGAGCTGCGTCGAGACGCCGGGCCTTAGGTCGAGCTCCGGCATTCGCCTGTTCATGTCGCTCATGACGAGAAAATCGCCGTCGCGACTGAAACTGCCGTCACTCATGAGGAACGGCAGCCCGACGCCGAACGACTGATACCGCGTCGAAGTCAAGATGATTTCACGCGTGTCCGCGTCCACTCTGAAAAATTCCTCGACGGGCGTCTTCTGCACTGAGTGAATGAAGCGTGTCCTAAATGAGAACTCATAAGCGTCATTTATGGGGATAACAGCCAAGTGGCCCTCCGCCGTGTCCACGAAAAGACACAGACGCATGAAATACCAGCAGAGAAAAACGACAATGGCGGCCAGAGGGATGAGGACCGCCGCGACCTTTTTCCCACTCATGAAAAACGGGCGCCCATCAGCGCCCGCTTCACCTCACTAACAGGAATCATTTCTCTTTGAAGAACTTCTCCGCACCGGCATTCATCTTTATCGACATGCCTGACATTGCACCCTCTTTGGTGATGAGCTTGCCGACAGAATGAGCAGCCTTCAGGCGATCGAGACCTGTGAAGATTGCCTTCGTGATGTCGTAGCCGAGATTATCATCGAGCTTGTCCGTCGCAACGAGCATCGCCATGACGGAAATAGCTGGGACGTCTTCATCAAATCCTGGGTAAGTTCCCTTTGGAATGACCGTCTTCGTGTAGAATGGATATTTCGCGATCAGAGCGTCTGCCTTGTCCGGGTCAACAGCGATGAGGCGGACAGCGTTCTGCGAGGCAATATCCTGGATGGCTGCAGTTGGGTAGCCAGCCGTGAGAAATGCCGCATCGACGTTGCCGTCCTTCAAAGCATTCGATGCCTCGCCGAACGAGAGATACTGTGCTTCGATGTCATCGTACGTGATGCCGTATGCAGCGAGAATCTGGCGAGCATTGGCCTCAGCGCCCGAGCCTGCAGCGCCGACCGCTATCTTCTTGCCCTTGAAATCAGCAATCGATTTGATGCCAGATTTCTGGAGCGTCACAATCTGGCATGTCTCCGGATAGAGCGTTGCAATGCCGCGCAGATTGTCGACTTTCTTGTCCTTGAACATCTCCGTGCCGTTTGAAGCGTAGAACGTGATATCATTCTGCACAATCGCGAGGTCAACGGAGCCTTCCTTCAGCATGTTGATATTCGCAACGGACGCGCCTGTCGACTGAGCCGACGCGTTCATGCCCGGTATCGCTTTATTCAGAAGCTCTGCCATCGCGCCGCCTATCGGGTAGTACGTGCCTGCCGTGCCGCCCGTGGCGATGTTGATGAATTTCTTCGCGCCGCTGTCGCTCTTCTTTTCTCCGCCGCCGCCACCGCCGCAACCTGCGAGCGCCATCGTGAACACGAGCACGAGCCCCAGAGCCAGGAACCTTAAAAGCTTGCCACTCCTCATACAAAACTCCCCCTTAAAAATTTTTTACATGAACATTTCATGTATAACAGTATAGCATAGAAGATATATAAAATCTAGTATCATTTTAAAATTATATTATGTATACCTGATCACCCCACCACCGCGCAAGCGCGGTCCCCCGCCCCTCAAGGGGCGGACAAAAGACTGGAGCCAATCCTCAAGTCATTCTGACATTGCCCTCATAAGAAAATCTCCCCGGCATTCCGAAGGGAAATACCAGGGGGATCTCTTATGTCAACCCAGGGTGATAGGCGGACAACTGATTCATCATTCGCTCAGCTTATTCCGGCTTATCCTGCAGGGCATCGAAGCCCTCCTCGCCGGTACGAATCTTTATTACGTTGTCTATTGCCGAGACGAATATCTTGCCATCGCCGTAGTGACCCGTGTAGAGAGCGCGCTTTGCGGCGGCCACAATCTTCTCAGGCGGTATCGCCGAGACGACGAGGCTGACCTCGATTTTCGGAAGGAGACGCGAGGCAACGGCAGCGCCGCGGTACATGCCCGTGTGGCCTTTCTGTATGCCATAGCCGAGCACCTGCGTGACCGTCATGCCCGTGATGCCGAGCGGCTCGAGGTTTGCCTTGAGGCTGTCGAAACGTTCGCGCGACGTGATGATGCTGACGCGTGTGAGCGGATGACCATCCTTCGACACGAACGCGTGCGGCGTGTCGGATGCCGGAGCGCTGGCTGGCGCAGGCGCCGCGACTGCAGGAGCAGCTGCGACCGCTGCGCTGGACGATGTGCCAAGCACCTCAGTGACCGGCATGAAGTCTGCATAAGCGGATGCAAGGCCATGCTCTGTGATGTCGAGACCCTTGATTTCTTCCTCAGCCGTGACGCGGAGTCCGATAGTCGAGCGAAGAATTGCAAAGACGATGGTAATCATGATAGCGACGTATATGGCGACAACAACGACGCCGAGGATTTGAATAAGAAGGAAATGCGGATTGCCGCTGTAGAGAAGGCCATCCTTCGTAGCGAAGAGACCCGTGAGGATCGTGCCTGCAGCGCCGCAGCAGCCATGAACGGCGACAGCGCCAACTGGATCATCGACCTTGAGCTTCTGGTCGATGAACTCGACTGCGTAGACGACGAGCACGCCGCAGATGAGGCCGATGGCGAGAGCACCGGCAGGGCTGACGAGGTCGCAGCCTGCCGTGATGCCGACGAGGCCAGCGAGCGCGCCATTGAGTGTCATCGAGACATCAGGCTTGCCATAGCGTATCCACGTGACGCCCATTGCCGTCATCGTGGCGACAGCGGCGGCCATATTCGTCGTGACGAATATGAGGCCAGCGGACTCGAGCACTTCGTCGCCCGTCATGGAGACGGTCGAGCAGCCGTTAAATCCGAACCATGCGAACCAGAGAATGAAAACGCCGAGAGCCGCGAGTGTGAGGCTGTGGCCCGGGATAGCGTTCACGGAGCCGTCGTCGTTGTATTTGCCGATGCGGGCGCCGAGCATCTTCGCGCCGACGAAAGCGCAGATGCCGCCGACCATGTGGACGGCCGTTGAACCAGCGAAATCATGGAAGCCCATCTCAGAGAGCCAGCCGCCGCCCCAAATCCAATGACCGGAAATCGGGTAAATGATGAGGCTGATGAGAAGGCTGTATAGGCAGTACGTGGAGAACTTCGTGCGCTCTGCCATAGCGCCCGAGACGATCGTCGCGCTCGTCGCGCAGAAGACGGTCTGGAAAATGAGGTACGCCATCGGGGGATAGCCCGCGGTGCCCGTCGTGAAATTCTTTACGAAGAAATCAGGAATGCCGATGAAGCCGCTGACGTCCGTACCGAACATCAGGCCAAAGCCGACAATCCAAAACGCGACTGTGCCTATGCAGAGGTCAAGGACGTTTTTCATGACTATGTTGCCGGCGTTCTTGGCTCGCGTGAGGCCTGTCTCGACCATCGCGAAGCCCGGCTGCATGAAAAAGACCAGAGCCGCACCAAGAAGTACCCAAATGGTATCTACTGATGAAAAATGTTGCATGATTGCTCACCCCTTAGAAAGTTCATGGGCAAGTATCATGCCAGCCTGTTTCACCCTGGATAGAAGCTGCCAAATAAAAAGCCCGACAAAGATTATTATCCTTGTCGAGCGTCGTTGCCCATGTTATGTAGTTTTCTGTCTCGCACCAAAGCGCTGCAGTCACCTTGAATGTGTTTACATGATAATCCCAATCATGGCCCTTGTCAATCATTTTCGCAAAAAATATTGTATACAAAAGTTTTTGCCGCGTCGATTTGTGCGCTCCCTCGATATATTGCCTTTCGCATTTTCGTAGCCACTATATATTGAAATCACAACGCCCATCACTAAAACCATTGAAAAAAACAACGATTTTAACTATAATGTAGCTAGGCAAATAGGATATATAATAGAGAAATTTGCCAAGGATGGTTGTGGTAGTGGCAGCAAGTCTGCCAACTGGAAAGCATGGGATTATTGTGGCGGCATCCGCCATCATGGAAGGAGGGATCATCGTGAGCATAGGATCAGTAGGAAGGGCGACGTTCCTTCAGACGAATGTCAATGTCGAGTCGGTAGGCCATCAGAACACGGCCCGCATCAGCGCGCAGAACACGGAAAATCTTTCTGTGTCGAATTTCGGCACGGAGACGAAAATCGGCTCCAGCGCTTTTGCGCAGGGCAACGCCTACTCCGTCGAGCTGTCGAGCAGGTCAATCGGCAAGGCGATGAGCCAGACGAAGTCGAACACTGACCCGCACAAGATTGGCACGTCGGAGTTCGCGCAGGGCAACCGCGCCGCCGTCGGCTACTCGTCCGAGTCCATCAGCAGGGCCATGAGCAAGTCAACGGCCACCATGGACCCGCACAAGATCGGCACAAGCGTATTCGCGCGCGGCAACGACGAGATAGAGTCCATCGGCGGTCAGAAGACATCTCTCTTAATGGACCGTGCAAAGTCCTACTACGAAGTCTCGAACTTCGGCACGGAGACGAAAATCGGCTCGTCGGTATTCCAGCAGTCGAACGAGAAGGCGGCGGCCGAAGGCCAGCAGGCAACGGCATCTGCGATGGCCCAAGCGAAAGAGGCCTACACGATGGGAACAAACTTCGGACAACGCACGAGAGGCGTGTCCGTCGACATGTCCGCATGAAAACGGGCAAAACTCCAAAACAAAAACCACGACAATTTGCGCATAGCGTGCAAATGTGTCGTGGTTTTCTTTTTGTATGGTGAGTTTGCAAAATCATAAGTTATAAAGCTAGACTGAAAATAACTCGGCGATGCCAGTCCTCATCCACTGCACAATTTCAATAGGCTCTAAGGCTGGCTTCCTCGCGGCAAAAGCGAAAACACGCCGCTTCGGAGCCAGCCAAAGAGCCTATAAGAAATTGCTAAGTTACTTCGGACTGGCATCGCCTCGAAATAGTCTCTCATAAATTAAGCAGGAGTATTGGCAAAAAATTTTTCGTTCATACTTACATCACCGCATACTTATCGTGATTATACACGTCCCAGTCTTTCATTTTCTTGAGCTCGTAGATGCTGTCCTCGATGTCGCGGAGCAGCATTTCTTTTTGCGCGGGGAGCGTCGCCGCGAGCGGCGCGTAGTTTGAGATGTGGTTGCTGCGGAATATGCAGCGCTCATTGGCGGGCAGCTCGAGATTGTCGATAATCTCGTAGAGCTCTTCCATGAGCCCCGCAGGTGAGAGCGGCTCGAATTCGCCGCGCTCGAATTTTTCTTTGAGCTCGCTGCCGCGATAGAGCATGAGGCAAATGGCGCCGAGATACGTCGGGCGAATGGCCGAGAGCGCACGAGCCGTGGCGAGCGCATGACGATGCGTGCCGTCCTTGCCCGCGATGCCGAGGATGATCATGACGGAGAGCTCCATGCCCGCGGCGATGACGCGCGAGCCGACCTCGATGGACTCGGGGCCGTCGACACCCTTGTTCACTTCCTTGAGCGTGACGGAGTCGCCCGACTCCATGCCGTAGTAGAGCAGCGTGAGACCCGCCTTTCTGAGCTCCGTGAGCTCCTCGACGGACTTACGCAGGATGTCCTTCGGCGCGGCGTACGACGATGCGCGCTCGAAATTCGGGAAAACTTTCTTGAGCAGATGAAGAATCTTGAGCAGCCGCTCCGTCGAGAGCACAAGCGCGTCGCCGTCAGCGAAAAAGACGCGGCGAATCGTATTTTTGCCATACACCTCAGCCATGCCAATCTGACGAACAATCTCTTCATCGGTCAGCACTTGGAACTGCACGCCACGATACATGTTGCAGTACGTGCATTTATTGTGCGCGCAGCCGCGCGTGAGGCGCAGGATGAAGCTTCTCGCCTCGGATGGCGGACGAAATACCGGCGTATCATAATTGTCAAAAAACATGAAAATCGCTCCTTTCAAAGCGCAGAAAAGAAATAAAAAACGATGAATGTTGCGAGTCGTGAGAACGATTCCTTCGCTGTTCTCTATAATCTATTTTTATTATATCACATACTGTCAATAGATATTCTTTATATATTATTTTATAAAAACCGTTATTTGTTAACCATATCATTTAACTAGGTTGACAATAATCGCGCAAGTCATTATGATTATGACGTATCGTATCATAAATGTGGGTCAATGCAAAATGTTGTGGGATACCCTAGCGTAGTAAATTCCTAGTTGCAAAAAGAGAGAATTCCTTTTTATCATAAGAAATA
>OMWN01000078.1 GCA_900314765.1 uncultured Selenomonadales bacterium
TGATTAATTGAAGTAGGAGTATTGACGAGAGATTTTTTCGTATATCAAGAAGAGGCGAAGAAGCGTAGTGGTGCTACGCTGATGAGCATCGACGAAGATATACGGAAAAAGATCCGTCAAGACGACTGCTGAAATAATCAGTGTTTCCGTAATGTTATACACACAATCACTGATTGACGCAAAATCATGTGCAACATTATTTATTCGCCATCATGGCAAAAACTCCTCTTTTTCCGTTAAAAATTTTCTCATTTATCTTTTCACTTTTGATGTTGCGTAATCTATTTTTAATTCGTATAATGATAAAAGCCACTATAAATATATTGGAGGGGATTTACAATGTCAAAGTATGTAATGGCGCTTGATGCAGGGACAACGAGCAACCGCGCAATCATCTTCGATGAAGATTCGCACATCGTCGGTGTCTCTCAGAAAGAATTCACCCAGCACTTCCCACATCCGGGATGGGTGGAGCACGATGCCGAGGAGATTTGGAGCTCCATGGTGACCGTCATGAAAGAGGCACTCGAGAAGGCAAAGCTTGTGGCGAGCGACATCTCGGCCATCGGCATCACGAATCAGCGCGAGACTGCTGTCGTATGGGACAAGACGACGGGCCGCCCTGTCTACAACGCAATCGTATGGCAGTCGCGCCAGACGGCAGAGATATGCGAGGACCTGAAACTCCAAGGGCTTGTGGACGAGTTTAAGAGCAAGACAGGTCTTCTTATTGACGCATATTTCTCCGGCACGAAAATAAAATGGATACTCGACCACGTCGAGGGCGCGCGCGCAAAAGCTGAGAAGGGCGATCTCCTGTTCGGCACGATTGACTGCTGGCTGATATGGAAACTCACGGGCGGCAAGGTGCACGTGACAGATTATTCCAATGCGTCACGCACGCTCATGTACAACATAAAAGAGCTCAAATGGGACGATGGGCTCCTCCAGCATCTGACGGTGCCAAAGTCGATGCTGCCTGATGTAAAGCCGTCAAGCTGCATATACGGCGAGACGATACCGTCAGTCATCGGTGGCTCTGTACCAATAGCTGGTGCCGCTGGCGACCAGCAGGCTGCACTTTTCGGCCAGAACTGCTTCGAGCCGGGAGAGGCGAAAAACACATACGGCACTGGCTGCTTCATGCTCATGAACACGGGCACGAAGATTCACGAATCGAAAAACGGCCTCGTAACGACAATAGCGTGGGGTCTCGATGGCAAAGTCGAGTACGCGCTCGAGGGCTCCATCTTCGTTGCTGGCTCAGCAATACAGTGGCTACGCGACGGCCTCAAGATCATAGACACGGCACCGGACTCCGAGTGGATTGCAAAGCGCGTGCCTGATGCGAGCGGCGTCTACTTCGTTCCGGCATTCGTCGGACTCGGCGCACCGTACTGGGACATGAATGCGCGTGGAATGATCATCGGTCTCACGCGTGGCACGACGAAGGCTCACATCGTCCGCGCGACGCTTGACTCGATGGCATATCAGACACGCGACGTCCTCTCTGCTATGGAAGCAGACTCCGACATTCGCCTCGCATCGCTCAAGGTCGACGGCGGCGCATGCGCAAACAACATGCTCATGCAGTTCCAGGCTGACCTCCTCGGCGTGCCTGTCGATCGTCCGCAAATTATTGAGACGACGGCTCTCGGTGCCGCGTATCTCGCCGGCCTCGCGACAGGCGTCTGGAAGAACAAAGAGGAACTCAAAAAGAGATGGGCGCTCGATGTGAGGTTCGAGCCAAAGATGAGTCTCGATGAAGCTGACAAATACTACAGCGGCTGGAAAAAGGCCGTCCGTCACTCCATGCATTGGCTTGACGAAGAATAAGGAGGACAAAAAGTGGATAATCTTACTGGAGAATTTATTGGCACAGTAGTGATGCTCGTTTTCGGTTGCGGCGTGAATGCCAATATGTCACTCAAAAAAACATGCGGCAATGGCGGCGGCTGGATTTGCATTGCAACAGGCTGGGCATTCGCCGTGCTGCTCGGCGTCTACACCTCTGTCGCGCTCGGCGCGCCTCAGGCTGACCTTAACCCTTCCGTCACGCTCGCAAAGACGCTTGCAGGCGTCTACACGTGGCCACAGTTCCTCATGACTTCACTCGTGCAGCTCGCAGGCGGCGTTGTCGCGGGCATCATCGTCTACATTGCCTACAGGCAGCATTTCCTCGCAACGAACGATAAGCCAGAGGACGGTCTCACGAAGCGCGGCGTTTTCTGCACGGCTCCTGCCATCAGAGACATTCCTTCAGCGTTCATCACTGAAGTCATCGCGACATTCTTCCTGATGTTCGTCATCTGGATGATATTCGCGAAACCAAATGGCCCTCTGCCTGCTGGCTTTGGCCCATACTGCGTCGGCATCCTCATCTGGGCAATCGGCCTCTCGCTCGGCGGTCCTACTGGCTACGCCATGAACCTCGCTCGTGACCTTGGCCCACGCATTGCGCATGCCATTCTCCCGATGGGCAAATACAAGGCCGACTTCGACGCAGGCTATGCATGGGTTCCTGTCGTCGCTCCACTCGTCGGCGCTGCCCTCGCATTCGTCGTTGCGCACGCCCTCGCGATTGTATGATATAATAATTTACCCAAAAATTTTGAGGCACGGTGATTTCATCGTGCCTCAGTTTGTAGACTTACAGATTTTTAGTTATCCACAAAAAACTGTGCATTCACAGCCAAACATGAATGCACAGCGTTCATAATATATATTCTTAAAAATCTCACAAGATTTTTGAAGCAAACGGGAGGCTCCAGCTGGAAGCCTCCCCGTTTTTTTCTTCCATAGGGCCAACTTCTTCAAATTCATGCATGCAAAAGTGAGCGTGACCTGCATCCTTACTTTTTCCAGGCCACGCATGGTCGCGTATCTCATGCCGTGCTTTTCCTTCGCATCGGCGAAGACGCGCTCGATGGTTTCTTTCCTCATCGCGTATATTTCCTTGTATTTCGGGACGTAGCGGTAGTCCTCCGCCTGTTCCGAGTAGTCCGCCCATACATGCCGCGTTACGACTTTCGTCTTGTTCCTGCTTCCCGTGCATTTGCTTAGGAACGGGCAGCTGCTGCAGTCCTCGGGGTTGCTCTTGTATTCACGGTAGCCTTCCCTGTTCGTCGTGGAGTATTCCAGGACCTTGTCGTTGGGGCATAGATAGCAGTCGAAGTGTTCATCGTAGACGTACTCATATTTGCGGAAGAAGCCTTCCTTCGTCATGGGGCGCTTGTAGGGAACGACGGGGACTTTCCCGCTCTTTATTATTTCGCGCATGATGCCTGGCGTCTTGTAGCCGGCATCTACGGCTACGGCCTCGGTGGCCTCAATGTGCGGCAGGAGTTTCTTGTAGAGTTCGTGGAATGCCTGGCTGTCGTGGATGTTCCCAGCCCCGAGGAAGAAGTCCAGGACGAAGTTGTTCTTGTCGCAGGCGGTATTGGCGACGTAGGCGAAGCATCGCTCGTGCTCGCCCTTGATGAACATGCCGCTGTCCGGGTCGGTCTTGCTGCTGGTCTTTTCAGCTTCCTCCGGCGCATCGTCTTTCTTCTCCGGCAGGGGTGCTTTCCCATGCGCCTCGCGGTCTTTCGCTATCTCTTCTTCAAGTTCTTTCTGGTACTGCTTCACTGGCTTTGTCACGGTGATTTTCTCCGTGCGGTTGCGGTTGGCGTTGGCCTTGATGTGCGTGCCGTCGATGAACACCGCGCTGGCATCGACGAAGCCAGCGTCCATGGCTTCCTTCAGAATGTGCCCGAAGATATGCTCGAATATGTCGGTGTCCTTGAAGCGGCGGACGTAGTTCTTGCCGAATGTTGAGAAGTGAGGTATCTTCTCGGTGAGGCCGTAGCCTATGAACCAGCGGTAGGCAACGTTCACCTCGATTTCACGGATGGTCTGGCGCATGCTGCGGATGCCGAAAAGGTACTGGATGAAAACGATCTTGAAGAGGGACACGGGGTCAATGCCCGGACGGCCGCCGTCGAGGGGCGAGTAAAGGTCCTTGACCTCGTCGTAGATGAAGCTGAAGTCTATGGCCTTGTCGATGACGCGCAGGATATGGTCCTGCGGGACAAGGTCCTCAAGGGAAATGAATTGGATTTGATTTTGAATCTCACGGTTTTTCTTACGATACAATGAAAGCACCTCCACTGATGCCAGTATAGCATGGATGGGGGTGCTTTGGGTAGTATGTCTACAGTCTGAGGCACGGTGATTTCATCGTGCCTTTTTATTTGCCGCGAATCAAATTACTAATGCGATAAAATATGCAAAACGGCGCTCAAGTGTGATACAATAGAAAAAGAAGCTCGTCACGCTTCCGAAATGTCAGCAATCTATCATCACAATCTATCATCGAAGGAGGACTATCTCATGGTTAAAAATATTCTTGTTCCAGTCGATGGCTCAGAGGGCTCGGATCACGCCGTGGCTCAGGCAGTGGAGCTCGCGAGAGCAACAGGCGCAAAGCTCTCATTTCTCTATGTGGCAAACATCAATCAGCTTGCTATCAATGCTTGTCTCACGGATGCCATACTCGACGCCGTGACAAAAGCCGGCGACGTGATACTCGACAAGGCCACTGCCACTGTCCCCGATGACATCGAGAAGGAATCATTTTCAGAGACCGGCTCACCGGCCGTCGTCATACTCGATTTCCTTGAGGACCATCCAGTCGACCTCATCGTCATGGGCAGCCGTGGCCTCGGCGCCATAAAGGGCGTTTTGCTTGGAAGCGTCAGCCAATATGTCGTCGAGCAGGCAAAATGCCCTGTCCTCGTCGTAAAGTAAAGGAGCAATTTATCTTTGGAAAGACAAAAACGCGTACTCGCCATTCATGACATCTCCGGCGTCGGCAAATGCTCTTTGACCGTCGCCCTGCCTATCATCTCCGCCGCCGGCGTCGAGTGCTCCGTGCTCCCGACAGCGGTGCTCTCCACTCACACGGGCGGCTTCACGGCCTTCACATGCCGCGACCTCACAGCGGACATTGCGCCCATCGTGGAGCATTGGAAATCGCTTCATCTGAAGTTCGACGCGATATACACGGGCTATCTCGGCTCATTCGAGCAAATCAACCTCATGAAAATGGTATTCGATGAGCTCGCAGACGAAGACACGCTCATAGCCGTTGACCCTGTCATGGGGGACAATGGCAGGCTCTATGCCAAATTCGACATGACATTCCCACCGTCCATGAGAGAGCTCTGCGCAAAGGCCGACCTCATCATGCCGAACTTTACGGAGGCCACGCTGATGCTCGGCGAACCGTATCACCCCGCCCCATACACGCGCGAATATGTGGAAGGGCTGCTGAAGCGTCTCTCATCCGTCATACCGACGACGAAGCACATCGTCCTCACGGGTGTCTCATTCGACGAGCTCGAGCTCGGTGCAGCTGCATACGACGTCAAAAGCGGGACATGCGACTACATTCTCGGCGAAAACGTGCCGGGAAGCTTCCACGGAACGGGCGATGTTTTTGGCAGTGCGCTCGTCGGAGCGATGGCCGCTGGGAAAACGCTTAGCGAATCCGTGCGCATCGCCGTTGACTTCACGGCCATGAGCATAGAGTGGACATCAAAAGCCGGCACAGATATAAGATACGGCGTGAATTTCGAAGCGCACCTTGGAAATTATATCGAAATGATAAAAAATTGATTTTACACTAAAAATACGCTAAAAAATGTGAAACCCACAGAATTTATTAACAAATTCTGTGGGTTTTTGCGTTCCCATATTGCAAAAAAAAAATCCTGTCCTATAATATTAAGAATGTAATGATTTACAACTTTATAATTTTCTTAGAAGGGAATGGTTTTTTTGTTCCGTACGCTTGCAAAAAAGTATGAGGAAACAGCATTGATAAAGCTGATAATCATCGGCCTTATCATCGGCATTGTCATTGCTGTTGCCGCACCGCAGCTCGTACCCGTTGTATCTGTCCTTGGTGATTTCTTCGTCAAGGCACTGAAAGGTGTCGCGCCGCTATTGGTTTTCGTGCTCGTCATGAATGCCATGGCGCAGAAAAGCAACGACACCGAAGGTTCCATGAAGCCTGTCATTGAGCTTTACGTCATCGGCACGTTCTTCGCGTCGCTCGTCGGCGTCTGTGCTTCATTTCTTTTCCCGACGACGCTGCACCTCCAGGTGACCGATGCCAAGCTCGCGCCGCCTTCCGGCATCGTCGAGGTTCTTCACAACCTCGTCATGAGCATCGTCGATAATCCCATCCATGCGCTCTCGACCGCAAACTACATCTCCATCCTCGCGTGGGCCGTGCTCATCGGCATTGCGTTTCACAGGGGCTCTGACAACACGAAGAACATCATCGCCGACGCAGCGAACGCCGTGACGCAGCTCGTCAAGTGGGTCATCGACTTCGCGCCGTTCGGCATCATGGGCCTCGTCGCCAACGCCATTGGCACGAGCGGTCTCTCGGCGCTTCTCGGCTATTTCCATCTGCTCGCCGTGCTCCTCGGCTCATTCTTTGCCGTCGCGCTCATCATGAACCCGCTCATCGTGTTCTTTAAAATACGCAGGAACCCCTATCCGCTTGTCCTCGCGACACTTCGCGAAAGCGGACTCTACGCATTCTTCACACGCAGCAGCGCGGCAAATATCCCGGTCAATCTCTCGCTCTGCAAGCGTCTCCATCTCAATGAGGACCTCTACACCATATCGATTCCTCTCGGCGCGACGATAAACATGGCAGGCGCGGCTATCACCATCGCAGTGCTCTCACTCGCCGCGGCGAACACGCTCGGCATCAACGTCGATCTGCCGACGGCGCTTCTCCTCTCGCTCATCTCCACGGTCGGTGCCTGCGGCGCATCCGGCGTTGCTGGTGGCTCGCTGCTCCTCATCCCTGTCGCATGCGCGTCGTTCGGCATAGGCAACGATATCGCAATGCAGGTCGTCGGTGTTGGCTTCATCATCGGCGTTCTTCAGGACTCCTGCGAGACCGCGCTCAACAGTTCGTCCGATGTACTCTTCACAGCAACCGCAGAATTCTCTGACCGCCGCAAGAAAGGCACGCTCAAAGACACCGATCTTGTGCCATCGGAAGATTAATCATCACAATCTCAAATAAATCTCAAATAATATCTCTTTATCTCCGTTTTCGCTTTTCATCAAATGCAAAACGGAGATAAGTCTATATGCAAAGAATCAACAAATCAACAAAAAATATCCAGCAAAATTATAGGAGGCTTTAATATGAGCAAAATACTTCTCATCAACAGCAGCCCGCACGAAGATGGCTGCACATACACGGCGCTCGTGGAGCTTCAATCCGAGCTCAAGAAAAATGATGTGGAAAGCGAAATCGTATGGCTCGGCAAAAAGCCCATCGCTGACTGCATATCATGCGGTTTTTGCCGCAAGCACGGGCACTGCATGTACAAGGACGTCGTGAACGACGTGGCCGAGCGCCTCGACGAATTCGACGGCATTGTGGCTGGCTCGCCGGTATACTATGGCGGCTCGACAGGCCGCATACGGTCATTTCTCGACAGGCTATGCTTCTCCGCGCCAGCTGAAAAGCTCGCGGGCAAACTCGCTGCAAGCGTCGTATCGTGCCGTCGCGGCGGAGCAAGCGAGGCATTCGCACAGCTCAACATGTACTTTCTCATGCTCAACATGGTCGTCGTCGGCTCGCAGTACTGGAACCAAGTCCACGGCAACACGCCTGACGAAGTAAAGCAGGACGAAGAAGGTCTCCAGACAATGCGCACGCTTGCGAAAAATATGGCGTGGCTCCTGAAATCCATAGAAGCGGGCAAAGCCGCTGGCATCGAAAAGCCGACCTACGAGCCGCCTATGCGTACCAGCTTCATAAGATAGCGCAAAAGCCGTCATATTATTCTTTGATATTACGTGGATTTCGTGTCACACACACGAAGTCCACTTTTTTTGCCTATGAACTCATCCTTGCCTTTCATGTGTTGCTCGTCATGTTGATACAAAAAAATTATGCAAGCTAGTCTTGAAAATCTTTTATCCTATTTTATACCTTTTGAGCATATATATGTGTAAGTGATAAGTATTTGTTATTTTATCTTTCCCGTTATAAAATGATGACAACAAAAAAACGGCTCAAGTTTCGCGGCCGCTCATAAAAAATATTTTCAGGGGAAAGAGGAGATAACAATGAAAAAATTTATCATGGTCGCGGCAACATGTCTTGCGATGCTTGCACTCGCAGGATGCGGCGGCACGAGCAAAGCGGCACAGAGCACTGCATCAAAATCAGAGACTGCCGCCATAACAAGCACATCAACGGCGAATGCCGCAACAACGCATAGCGCGGCTACGTCCACAAATACAAACAATACTGACGAAGCATCGCCTGCCGCCAAGGAAGATATAAAAAGCGAAGCAATCATCAAGATTACGAACAACGGCAACACGATGACATTCACGCTCAACGACAGCCCTGTCGCATCGTCGCTACTGTCACAGCTGCCGATAACGGTCGATGTGACGGATTTCAGCGACAATGAAAAGCTGTTTTACCCAGAAGCGCCGCTGACGAAAACAGGACCAACCGCACTCGCGAAACGTGGCACCCTCGCCTGCTTCACACCGTGGGGCAATCTCACGATTTTCTGCAAGGATTACGGTGACGGCACGGACAGCGACCTCATCGAAGTCGGCCACATCACAAGCGGCGAGGAATACATCGACGACATCGCTGGACAAATCACGATTGAAAATGCAAATTAACACCTAAACGTCATAACAAAAAAATCGAGCTACTGCAAAATTGATATGCAACAACTCGATTTTATTTTTAATTTTATTGGTCAGCGGCTGGTCGACTCAGTCCTGTCGAACACATACAATATAACATTTGCAATCACAATGCACAAGTACGATATTTTACTGCATACACTATTAAAAAATAGAGTTTTAGCTTTAAATATCGCGACATGATTTTGCGCGAAAAAAAAGTCTCGCCACACATTTATAATTCGCATTTGCGTTGGCAAGACTGTTTTTTCAATATTTCATGCTTTGCGTGATTCACTTTAATTGATTCAGTACACCCTCGATGCCTTCTTTGCGGAGCATGTCCTGATATGATTTGATGCCGTCGTTTATGAGGCCGTTCATCGCCTGCATGCCGAGGATTTCGACAGGCGCTTTGTCATCGGTCAGCACGTTTTGCCCCGCAGGCCACGCGCTCATGTTGTTACCGATTTCACTCATCAACGATGCGAGCGATGGATTTTCTAGTGCCGCTGTCCCTACGCGCAGCTGCGCCGTAAAATCGCCCGACGATGCGAATACCTCGCGGTTTGTCCCGTAGCGCACGTCAACGGACATCACATCAGGAAACACGGCCCGTATCGTATCGCAAAGAGCCTCGTTGATGCTGCCCTTTTGATTAGCGTGCATATTGAGATTCACCGCCATAACGCCATTAGGCGCGAGGTGTTCCTTAACAATCTCGAAAAATTCTTTTGACGACATATAAAACGGAATCGTAATGTCTTGGTACGCGTCGACAAAAATCACATCGTATTTTTCGCTGCTCGACGTCAAAAATGCCCTGCCATCATAATTTATGACCGGCACATCGTTTGACAGCGCAAAATATTCGTGCGAGAGGTCGATGATTTTCTCGTCAATTTCAACGCCTATGACCTCCACCTGCGGAAAACAGCGGTGACACTGCATTGCAAACGTGCCCGTTCCCATGCCAAGCACGAGTATTTTGAGCGGCTTGCCCTCACTTTGCGATGCTGCGGCAACGGGCGCGGCGAGCGCATAGTCATAGTACATGCCCGTGAGCCCACCATTTTTCGGCATGATCGACTGCACGCCGAACAGCACATTCGTCGTCAATATGCGGCTGTCGCCTT
The DNA here is from genome assembly GCA_900314765.1 of uncultured Selenomonadales bacterium. Lineage (GTDB taxonomy): Bacteria > Bacillota > Negativicutes > Selenomonadales > Selenomonadaceae > RUG024. The sequence continues at coordinate 9,867 of OMWN01000078.1, forward strand.
CGTCTCGCACTTGCAAATAATTGTAGACAGACTCGCCCTCATAGACAAGATCATCGCGCCAAAAGGCAAAACTGTCACCACTCCCGAGAAACGTGCAAAAAAGAAAAACAGCAGCCGCGCCAATTATTTTGCGGCGATTGCCACCATTGAATACGAAATAAATGGCCGCTATCACCAGTAGCAACCCCGAAAACAATATAAACGTCATCGCCGTGCCAAATGCAGGAATCGTTAAAAACGTGGGCAAAAATGTCCCGATGATGCTGCCAATCGTGTTGAATGCACCGAGCAGCCCGACGGTTCGCCCTGCTTCGCCCAAATTGTTCATTGTATATTTTGCGAGCGACGGCGTCACCGTTCCCAAAAGAAGCAACGGAAACACAAACAGTATAAAGCACGACAAAAATGCGGCGATTGTCAAAAAGTGGACGTTGACTGCCATCATCAGCACACCCGAAAGCCCAACGATGAGATATTTGCCGACAACGGGAATCGCTGCAATCCACAGCGATGCAATAACGAGATTACGATACAGAAAATCTGGCTCCGGATGCGCGTCAGCGAGTCTGCCGCCCCAATAATTTCCGAGTGCCATCGCTATCATGATTGTGCCGATGATGATTGTCCAGACAATCTGCGATGAGCTGAAATACGGTGCGAGCAACCTGCTCGCAGATAGCTCCACCGCCATGACAGCCATGCCTGCGAAGAACTCCGTCATGAACAAAAAATATCGCTTATGCATCAAATCATTGTGCGTCATTTCGTCTCCCTGCACCTTCCCTACGGACTTTGACTTCAAATTCATCTATGCTGAGATACGTTCGATTTTAGCGCAAATGCACAGCCAAATCAATAAGCGCGAATCAAAAAACCCATCGCATCAATAAGGTGCGATGGGTTTGTATCGGACAAAATGGTGGAGACAGACCAACCAAATCCGAACCCAAAAAGTCATCAACTTCCTTGAGCGTAATCGTCTGTGTGCCATGCTGATAATTGTATGTCAGTACCAGCTTATCGTCATACACAAAGACAGCGTTCACAAATGTATCAACCAGCCGCTTTTGAAACTCCCTGTCCTCAGGATTGCCGAAACGGAACAGAGAAAACCAATGCTCCATATATTCCCGCGTCAGCTTCGGTTTTTGAATTTCCGCTGTCGTAATGCTGATCTCAAGCTCTTCTTTCTGCTTCTCCAAATCTTCCAGACGCTGCTTGGTGGAGGCAGTGAAAATGCCCTGCTGGATGGCGTTGAGCATATTTTCAATGCCCTTTTCCGTCTCGGCAAGCTGGCGGCGAAGTGCCGGAATTGTGACGTCCTCCTGTTCCTGCATGGCGAGCAGCGCATCAATAATTCGGGTTATCTTTTCTTCGTTCAGTACACGCTCCATTGTCAGCCGTACAACAGCACGTTCGATCCAATCCTTGCGTACAGCCTTCTTATCACAGCCCTTTTTCCGTTTAGCGTTACCGCATTTGTAATAGTAATGCATGGTTCCGGTGTGGCTCTTCCCGCTCTCGCCAACCATCATCCGCTCACACTTGCCACAGAACAGCTTTGTAGTCAACAAAAATTCGCTCTCTTTGGCTTTCATGTGAGCCGGCGCGCGTTTATTCTTCTCCATGCGCTGCTGCACACGATAGAATAAATCTTCCGGCACAATGGCAGGAACACCGCCGGGAATGACCACATCCTGATAGCTGTACTCACCAATGTATTTGCGATTTTTCAATAGCGCATTGAAGCTGTTGGTATTGAACGGCTTGCCACGTTTGGTTGTCAGCCCGCGTGAATTGAAATCTTCGATGATAGAGCGTACTGTTGCACCTTCGGAATATCGTTCAAAGATTTCCACTACCAACGGTGCGGTTTCAGGATCCACCACCAGCTTTTGCGTCTGCTTGTCCAGCAGATAACCCAGCGGTATACCGCCGCCGTTATTCTTGCCCTTGAGGGCATTTTCTTTTTGTCCGCGATGGATCTTCTCGGACAACTCAGCGGAGTAAAACTCGGCATATCCTTCCAGCATGGATTCCAGAATGATGCCCTCCGGTCCGTCGGAGATATGCTCTTTGGCGGAAACGACTTTCACGCCGTTCTTTTTCAAAATGTGCTTGTAATGTGCGCTGTCGTAGCGGTCACGGGAGAAACGGTCGAGCTTCCAGACAAGCACGATCTCAAAAAGTCCCTTTGCGCTGTCCTTGATCATGCGCTGGAACTCCGGACGGTCAGCGGTTTTCGCAGACAACGCACGGTCAATGTAGCTGCCGACAACCGTTATGCCGTTGCGTTGTGCGTATTCGCCGCATTCACGGAGCTGACCTTCGATAGATTCCTCACGTTGATTGTCCGACGAATAGCGTGCATAAATGACTGCATTCATTCTTCATCATCCTCGTCACGTTCACCGCTTTCCAGCGCAAGTTCGGTCAATTCACGCAGTTTGTTTTGCAGGAGTGTCTTATCCGGCAGACAAAGTCTATAATCAGCTACGAGCGTAGGTGACATACTGCGGCTCAATGCGTATTCCACAACCGCGTCATCCTTGCTGGCGCAAAGAATAACGCCAACGCTCGGATTTTCATTCGGCTTTTTTACGTCGCGGTCAAGAGCTTCCAGATAGAAATTGATCTGACCGATATGCTCCGGTTTGAATTTCCCGATCTTCAATTCAATCGGCACAAGGCAGGACAGCGCACGGTTGTAGAACAGAAGATCAATGTAAAAGTCCTGTCCGCCCACCTGAACGCGGTATTCCTCGCCGATAAACGTGAAGTCCTTTCCAAATTCAAGAATGAATTGCTTCAAATTGCCTGTGATCGCCTTGCGAAGGTTACGTGATTATTTCACGCGAAAAAAACCGGGAGTTCACGATTTGGAAACTCCCAGTTCAGCGAAGGAAACCGTTCAATTCACAGTTGGAA
>OMWN01000051.1 GCA_900314765.1 uncultured Selenomonadales bacterium
AGGGGGAGGCTGGCGTCATAGAGTATAAAATTATTTACTCACACTAAATCGAACGGTGCGAAGAAATACAATCTAAAGATTTTACGTTCGTTGTTAAGTGTTTGTAAAACGAACCCCTCCGCCTCGCTGCGCTCGGCACCTCCCCTTAACAGGGGAGGCCGTGTTTCATCGCTTCACGCTATCGTAAAGCGAAAGCTCTGCTTGCCATATTTGTAAAGCAAAAGACTAACGTTCACCTTTCACCGTATCGCAAAGCACTGCTTTCGCGTTGCCTCCCACTTTGGGGGAGGTGACCCCGTAGGGGCCGGAGAGGGTCTCACACCTTACGATTTTTTATTGAATATATGGCCGCTCGGGGTGAGGCCACCAAGTGTGGTGTATGTTTTCACGGCCTGGTTCTGGCGGCGCGAGCGATTGAGCCAGCTCTGTGCCTTGAGCTGTGTCCTCTTGTAGACGGGCTTGAGCTCAGCCAATAGTTCCTGCCCCGCAGGCGTGGGCTTGAAGTCATCGACGGGCAGTGCCTCGATGCTTTTGTATGTTTCGAGGCCTTGGCGTATGAGCTCCATCGCCATGTCTATGTCATCGCCGTCGAGGAATTTCTCGGTCTCTCGTGTAAGCGTCAAGAATCTTTCCCACAGCACGCGCGCCGACGCTTCGTTTTTAGCCATTTTGCTTTGCCTTCTCTTTGCGAGCCTTGACCATTGCCGCAGCCCACGCGTCGCGAAGCTCGGTGATGATGTTTTTCGCTTCGTCGAGCTGTTTGAGGTCGCCTTTCATGTTCGCCTCGACAAGCCTGTCATAGACGTAATTGTAGAGCGGCATGAGCTGATGGGAGATTTCATATTCCATATTCAGCGTGACGCGGAACTCCGTTATGATGTTCTGCGCCTTCTGGAGAGCCGTGTTTGCCTCTTCGATCTTGTTTTTCTCGATGGCTTCCCTGCCTTCGGTCATAAAGCGAAGCGCACCGTTGTAAAGCATCAGTGTCAGCGCCTCCGGCGTCGCCGTCAGGATTTGCTGCCTTTTGTATGCCTCCGCCGCGTTATTTATCATCTGTTATCCCCCTTAATTACGAGCTCGCTCCGAATATCGAAGAATATACAGAGTTCATCTGCGAGACATAGCTTTCGAGCGAATCGTATTTCTTGTAGAGGAGTGTCTCATACGCGCTCATCTGATCCTCGAAATCTTCCATCTTGTTGAGGAGAGATGTGATCGTCTTGCCGAGCGAGGACTGGTCATCCGTGTCGGAGTCAATGCCCGCGTAGTCCTTGATGTTCGAGAGGCCGTCCGTCAATGCGTTGTAGTAGAGGCGATTGATGATACCACGATTGTTGTAGTCATCGTCGGCCATGTACTGATAGCGCTTGTTGAGGTCTTTCTCGTCGGTGTATGTATCCTGATCGTTTGCGAAAATCTGATAGACGCAGTCGGGGTCTGCCGCGAGCGCTTTTTTGAGCTTGTCCTCGTCGAGCGTCAGATGGCCTTTCGTGTCGGACGACGTGATGCCAATGGACGATGCGGAGTTGTACGAGCTGTTAACGCTCTTGACTGGCGTCGAAACGGCGGTACGCATCGCAGTGATGAGATTGCCGACAATTTCGCTGTGATAGAGCAGGCCAGACTTAACTTTGTTGTTCCATTTCTCTATCTCGTCATCCGTCATGTCTTTCTGCTCTGTCTTGGAGAGCGGCTCATAGTCGGACTTCGTGTCGTTGTCCCACGTGGTTGTGCGATACTTCGTGTTGAGGTCATCGAGCACTTTGTTGTAGTCCTCGACGAATTTTTTGACCGTATCGATGATGGAGTCCGTGTCCTGCGAGACGGAGACCGTGATGGTCTCGCCCGTCTTCATCGTATCGAGCAGGCTGTATGTGACGCCCGCGACGGTTATCTTGTTATCCTCGACGTTGTCATACTTTTTGCCGTCGATAGTGACGCTCGCCTTGGAGCCAGCGACAGCCGTCTCTTTATCGTTTGCAGTGTACGTGGTCTGCGATGGTTCGAGCTTGCCATTCGCGGACTGGTAGAGATTCAAATTGTTGAACAGCGTCGCGGCGTAACCGTATGTGTCCTTGCCGCCGTTCGCTGCCGTCGTGTCAGCCACGCCGCTCGTGAGCGTGAGGCCTATGGTCGCTTCGTCGCCGGATTTGCTGTTGTACATCGAGAAGGAATCCGTCGTCGCGTCGTAGCTTGCAATGATGTTCGTGCCCTTCTTGTTGATGTCGGCCGCGAGATCGTTGTACGTCTTGCCCTCGTAAAGGTCATTAAACGAATACTCTATCGTGTTCGCTTTCTTCTGCGTCTCTGTCAGCGCCGTGCTCGAGTCGTTGATGGCAAAGCTGATGGCCGTGTCGTCACCGTCAGCCTCGTACCAATCGCCGCCCTCTTTAAGCTGGTATTTATATGTGATTTTGTCATCGGTTTTGACCTGCTGAATATCATAGAAGACGGCATCCTGCAGCTTTATGCCTGTATTCTTGATTTGCTTTGTCGTGCCGTCATCATTTATCTGAGTGACTTCTGACTTCGCACGCGTCATGCCCTTGTCGCCCGTCATGAGATACGCATTGGAGCCGAGGCTGTTCACCGTGACCTTGTGAGACATGGTGATGGCGTCGCCGTTTGCCTTCGCCGTGACGTATTTCTCATCGCTCGACTTCGCCGTGTTCGCGTTGAGCGTCGACTTCATCTTGTAGCTCGAGAGCGTCGTGAATTTGAACGTCGTGAGACTGGAGTACATGTCGGCGTAGATTTCCTTCTCCCACGCCTGCTTTGTCTCCTTTTTGTACATCTTGTCGTACCTGTTCTGCATGGTGAGCATGCCGGCCTTGACCATAGACTCAATATCGAGTCCCGACCCGCTCAGTCCATAGATACCATTGACACCCATGTTTTTTCCCTCCTTAGCTTATTCAGCGTTTCCTCAGGCGTTTCTGTCGAGAAAAGAGCCTATCCATTCCTTGGCCTTTATCATGTTCTTCACCATTTCTTCTGGTGGGAACTCCTTTATGACTTCGTCCGTCGATTTGTCAACCATCTTGACGGACATGACATCGACTTCCTTGTGATACTGGAATCTCAAGTCGCAGTTGATCTTGCTCATGAGCTCATTGAGCTCTTTCGTCATGAGGCTGACGGAGTTCTCGTCCATCTTCTGGTCGTCGTCGGCCTTTTCCTGCTGTGCCGGGACGTCGTTCACGGATGGCTCGTTCTGCAGCTCATTCGCTGGCTTCGCCGCCGTGGCCGCAGGTGTCGTGCCCTGCATCGTGGCCTCCTGGCTCTCGCCTGTCTGCGCCGCATTGCCATTGGTCGCGCTCTGCGACATCGCGCTCTCCGCAGCGCCTTTCACGATGGCCGCCGACATGACATCTTGTACTCTACCAATCATCTTAAATCCCTCCATAGAATATTAAATATCTTTCCATGAACCCGTGTTGCCACGGATGGTTGCCAAAAATGCTCTGAACATTGGAAGCCTTGAAATATACGGCTTCGTCAATTCTCGGGTTTGCTCGGAAGCTTTGTGAGGTCGATGTCGCTTCTCGGCGATGCGGCCTTTTTGTTTTCCTCCTGTATTGCCCTGTATATTTCCCCACGATAAATCTTTATCTCGCGAGGCGCTTCTATCGCAATGCGGACATTGTCGCCCTGCACCTCGACAACGTTGACGACGATGTTGTCGCCAATCATTATCTGCTGCCGTGGCTTTCTGGTCAGTACCAGCATTACTTCTTATCCTCCTTCTGCGTGAAAAGGCGGTGCTTCGTCGTGTAGCGGCTGTTGTCGAGCACGACCTGCCTTGCCTCGTTTGTATTCTTATTGATGACGACAGGCGCCATGAGATTCGCCGTCATGTCTTTTATGTTGCCGTCGGGGATGGTGATGATGACGTAGACGAGCATGTCGTCCACGGTCTTCACGTCGAGCTTTGCCATGACGTCTTCCTCGAGCTTGAACTCGTAGTCGGGGAAGAAGATGAACGGCATCGTGATGAGGAACGCGAGCTCCGGCGTCTTCAGCGACTGCAGGAAAACGTACGGGCTGCCCTCGTCGAACGGTATGATGACGTAATCGTGCTCTGTCTCAAACGCCGGCATGCCATCCGCGAAATGGATGATGTTTTTCTCGTCGACGTCAATCTCGCCAAAGCGTACTGTCTGAATTTTTTTCATTTGTTTCTCTCCCCCATGTATGTGATGTCATGCTCGCTCATCATGCGTATGTATCATAGTGACCCTCGGAGACCCAGCGCTCTATCGTGCCGGGATTTTTGAGGTAAATCGAGATGTTGCCGCGATTGTATTTCACGTTGGCCTTCGACTCTGTCTCAATCTGTATCTTCGTGTTGCCCGTGTCCGGCGTGCCACGCAGCTCCGACTGATGCACCGTGATCTCAGGGTCGGGTATCGCCTGCGCCTCGATGTGGCGCTGCCTATTCACGCGCGAGGCAAGCGCCGAGTCGTACTGCGCCGCAATCTCGTTGTGACCTCTGCGCGCGGCCTTCGTGATGTTCGACCACGCCTGCTGCGTCCACTTCGACGTCGTGCTCGCGAGGTCCGAGTAGCCTTTTTGGCCGCGATCGCGCGTGAAGTCCGCCATCGTCGTGAAGCCGTACGCGTGACGACTCGGGTATGAATTGACGTCTATCGTGACCTGCGTCGTGCCCATGTTGGAGCGCGCCGCGCGATAATCGCCATGCGGCTTTGGCTGCTCTATCGACGTCGAGAGCGTCGATTTTTTGCTGTTGATGCCAATCTGCGGCAGCACGTGATGCACGTTCAGATACAGCATTGCCATGATACATATCCCCTGTCCATAGAGAAAACTAATCCATTAGCTGTGAAAAATTACAGTTCTTCTTATCTCATTATACAACAAACAAAAATGAAAGAAAATAAATTTTTTCAAAAATAGTCACCGATGTTTTTAAAAAAAGGGCGCATGATGGTTGCGCCCTTTTTGTTGGATTTTAAGGTAGTAAAACGGAGGCTTTGCTTGCCCTCCCTGTTAAGGGAGGGGGGACCGCCGTAGGCGGTGGGAGGGTTCGCTTTTAAATTCACAAATCAATTTGCTAATTTGAGCGGCATTTTATCGGATTTCATTTTGAACGCACATCGTCCAATTATGAAAACCGAACCCCTCCGCCTCGCTACGCTCGGCACCTCCCCTTGACAGGGGAGGCTGGGAACTACCCCAAACGTGTATCATAAAGCCTCACAACTCACAAAATATTACAAGTAGTCGGCGAGGGTCGGCGGGATGATGCGCGAGCCGACGTAGAGCGAGAGGTTGTAGACCGTCTGCGCCTGCATCATTTCGACGGCGAGCTTTGCGACGTCGGTCGATGCCACGTCGGTGATGTCGCCCGTGATGGCCTCGTTCATCGTCGTGAGCATCGACTGCGACGCCGTGTAGACTTGCTGGCGCGCGCCGAGGTTTGACTCCGCGTTGTTTATCGTGTTGAACGCGTTGTTCGCGAGTGTCTTGCCGTCGGACGACATCCAGCGCGCGTCGCCCGTCGCGCACATCGCGACGACGGTGAGGTTGTCGTTGAAGCACGCGGCGCCCGACGATTCATTGCCGGAGTTCGGGTCGTCGAAAATCGACGTTCCCGCTATGTCCACGCCGTTCGCGTTGACCTCATCCGATGCGGGCTGCTCCGCGCCGTTCTCCTTGACCATCGAGAAATGTTTCCTGTCGCCGTTGTATGTAACAATGCGCTGCTCAATAAACTTGAATGAGAGATTTACTGTCTTTCCATCGACCGTGATGGATGGATTGAAAGCCTTTCCAGTACCATTTATGACGCCCTTGTTGTCGAAATACTTTGCTACGTCGCCTTTCGCCATCGTAATCGTGCCGACTTCATCGCCAGCAGCAACATGCGTCTGCCCTGCGGCGAGCTTTTCTTTGTAGCCATCGTCCATGAACTCTTTCGAGTAGACCTTGCCCGTCAATGTGTTCAGATAGTACTCCTCGCCGTCGCTGCCTTTGAGCGTGAGCATCTGCGATATGCTGCCGTTTGAATCATCGCAGTCGTTGAAGAACTCCGTCTGCTTGTCGTCGAGTGTCTTCGCTATGCCGCGCTGATACGTGGCCGTCGACATGCTGAACGGCTGAACGAGGTCCTTTTGGCCTGAGAAAACGTAGCGGTCGCCGACCTGCGCGTTTGCATCGGAGACGGCCTCCTGCACGAGCACAAGCATTTCCTGCGATATGGCCTTCATGTCGGTCGTCGTGTTCGTGTCCTGCGCCTGATTCGATTTCTCGACAATCGTCGCGAAGCAGTCCTTGATATTCACGAGCGCGGCGTCGCTGTTCTTCATCCACGAGACCGCCGTCTTCGTATTCGTCTGATATTGATTGTTCTCGGAAAGAGAGACATTGTAGCGAAGATATTTGGAGTATGCGACCGCGTCGTCGGACGGGCGATGAAGCTTCGAGCCGTCGGACTGCTCCATGAGCTTCTCCTGCTCGTGGTATGTGCGGTATAGCTGATTCTGGTAGCGAATTGTCATCTGCATGCTGCCAACGCGCATATTTTAAAACCTGCCTTTCATTTATCTCAGTGATAGTGATGCATCAGTTTCTAAGGAAACACTGATTAATTGAAGTAGGAATATTCTTAAGTGAAATCATCCGTTATCTGCCGACCGTGCCTGTGCTGTTGATGAGACGGTCGAGCATCTCGTCCATCGTCGTGAGGCAGCGCGAGCAGGCACTGTAGCCCGTCTGGAACATGATCATGTTCGTGAGCTCCTCGTCCCAGTTCACGCCCGCGACCTCCGTGCGCCACGTCTCGACCTGCGTGATGACATCCTCCTGCGTCTTGAGCTTCGTGTCTGTCGCCTCAGAGTCGACGCCAAGACCCGTCATCGCGGCGTTGTAGAAATTCTCGAGCGAGACCTTGCCGATGGAGCAATCGCTGCGGTCGTTGTTGCCGAGATTGATGAGCTTGCCGACGAGCACGGCATTGCTGCCGTCGGCCGTGCCGTTGAGGTCGCTGACGGTTTTATCTACAGTTCCCGTAACACTATCTCCATATTTCCAACAGTACTGCGTCACACCAGCAGACGCCATCGTCGATGTGTCGGCAAATTGCGCTGCCACTTGATCGGCAGTCTTTGATGTATCATACGATACCATGCGCGCCGCTATCTTTTGCTCGCCGTCCGTCTCCGTCAGCACGGAGTTGACCGTCAATGCCTGTATAAGACGATACGCTTTTAACGCGTTCGCATCATCAGTATCTACATCGCCTGTAATAATTTTAACGGATGAAAGTTCTCCATTTGTTACCGTGGATTTTGTCGTCTGCGTTGCAATACGCACGCATTGTTTTGCGTCGTCCCAAAGATAGAGCTTTCCATCCTCGCCGAAGAAGTTCGTGCCGGTCGTGCAGTCCACGTCCATGCCGACGCCCTGCTTGTGCTGCGCATTGAAATTCGTGAGCAGGAAGCCTGCCATTTTCGCGAGCTGGTCCATGTAGCTCTTGTTCTCCGCGATGGCATCGACATCCGCCTTGAGCTTTCCCGAAATCGTGTCGAGCTCTATGCCCGTGTCGCCAATCTCTATCTGGTAGTCCGTGAAGCCATAGTCGACATTCGGCCTGCCGATGCTGCCGTCATTCGGATCTTCTGGGCCAAATTTAAGATCCATCTTCGTGATGCCGTTGACCATCGTCGTGCCGTTGCAGACAATGGTGTACATGCTCGTCTCCTCTTTCTCCGAGACGGTGATGCGCATGAAGCCCGAGAGCTCATCGGCGAGCTTGTCGCGCGAGTCACGCAGGTCGTTCGCCGAGCCGCCCACGGCTTCCTTTGCCATGATGGCTTTGTTGAGCGACACGATTTGATCCGTGATTTCGTTGACCTTGTCGATGTTTATCGAGATGTCCTGATACTCAGAGACAACTTGATTTTGTATTTGCTTTGCCGCCGTCTGCACCCTGTCGCTGACGATGCGGCCTTTCTCGAGCACGGCGACGCGCTCGCTCGTCGATGAGGCGTTCGTCGAGAGGTCCGACCATATCTTGTAGAAATCCTCGATGGCGTTCTGCACGCCGTTGTTGTCGGAGTCGTTGAATATCGCCTCGAGCTTGTCGTAGTTCTTCTGGCGAATCTTGTGATACTCCTGATCGCCGTACTCACGCCAATACTGCTTGTCCGCGAACACGTCGCGCGCGCGCTGTATCGAGAGCGAATCTACGCCCGAGCCGACGTACTGCTGTCCTGCGTTCGTGTATATCTGGTCCGCCATGACGGCTGCCTGATTGACGCTCTGGCGCGAGTAGCCCGTCGCGTTGGCGTTCGTCATGTTGTGGCCGACCGTATCGAGCGACAGGCGGTTCGTGCTGACGCCGCGATACATCGTATTTATGCCTGCAAATGTGGATCTGATTGCCATTTTGCTCCACTCCTGACTCCTGCCGCGTACCGCTCATTTTGTGAGGCGATGTGCGGAGGATTTATTCTCTATATGAAATAAAAATTATTCAGAAAGCTAATTCAAGGTTTTTAGAAATTTTTTACAGCATTAATCCTGGGATTAAAGACTCGTTGCATGACCCTCTCCGCCTCGCATTCGCTCGGCACCTCCCCCAAAGGGGGAGGCTTTTGTAGTGCGCACGACGCTCTGCCTCCCCCACTGGGGGAGGTGGCCCCACAGGGGCCGGAGAGGGTTTGCATCCGCCCAAACATCCAATGGTGGTGGGGTGACTTAACAGCGTCACGATTAGACACTCATGGCTTTTTCACACAGACTCATCGAAAAGTTTTCGTCCCTGTATGGATGTCTCGGGCTCGTCATAGCCCGGCCGCGCCGTTGCCTGTGTCAGCACGTTTATATTGAAATTGAGATAGTTCGTGTCGCGCTTCAAAAGCTCCTTGTTGACGTCGCCGGATTTGCGAAGCACGCCAAGCAATTCATTTAAGCGAGCCAAGTATCCCTTGGCTCGCATTTTTTCTGCCGAATACGGCTCCCTGTTCAGCGCCTCCGCCATCGTCCGTGCGTTGGCTTTTTTGAGGAAATCTGTTTTTTGTCGCTCGACAGCACCAATCTTTATGAGCAGCGCGTCGATGTCCTGCGTGATTTTGTTCACGGCGAGACCGTCGATATTCGCTTTCAGCGCCTCGCGCTGCTTCTCGAGAAGGTCCGCGAGCTTGACGCAAAGCGTGAGCTCCGCGCGCAACAGGCTTATTATTTCGTCCATCGTTTTCCCTATGCTCTCATGCGTTTATGCTTTGAAATCAAAATTTTTGCTGTGCGAAACAATTTCCTGACCGCCATCGCCGTAGCCCGGCTCAACTGCCGCGCCGCCGATGCGGTTTATGTGATACTCCGTGAAGCCGATGGCCGTCTTCGCCATCGTCGCGTTGCCCTGCTCCATCTTGCTCGCTGCCATCATCGCATCGCGCAGTCGCATCACTTCGCCGACAAGGCGTTCGCGATACGCGTCTGGGCAACGTTCCAATGTCTCGCGCATGGAGCTCATTTGGTCGATGTCAGCGCTGCTTCCGACGATATTTGCGATGACTTTCTGTCGTCCCGTCTCGAGTTGGTTGATCTCATCGACGACGCGCGCCTCTTCCTCGGAGATTTTCTTTAGCCGCGCCGTGTCTGCCTGCGTCAGCGCCTCGCGCTTTTCCCCCGCGATGGCGCCGACGTGTTCATACGCGTCCGCGAGCGACGAGAAGACGTTTATAAGCTCGTCCCACATATCAGCAGCGTCAGTAGCGCATGGAGAGCATGCTCGCCGCGATGTCGTCGCCGCTCACATGATATTTGCCCGACGCGATGGCGCTCCTGAGCTCATTGACGCGGTCCATTCTCACGTCGTCGCTCTTCTGGAGCTTTCTCAGCACGGAGCTGAAGTTCTGGCTCTGCGACGAGATGGAGACCTCGTCCGCCGCCTGACCGCCGTACGCTCTCTGTGCCGCGACGCTCGCGCGCGACTTCACGTTCGCGACGCCGTATGCCCCCGCCACTGCCTGAATGTTTCCATTGATAATCATGACTCTCACCATCCTAAAAATTCACGAGATTTGCGGGGACTTCCGTTCCTCTGATACCCTTTCCGTAGAGTCTTCAAATCTCATTTTCTTTTTAATTCTTACACCACATGAATCGAAAAAAATAGCGGGAATCTTAACTCCCGCTATTCGTCAAATAATCGTATTTTATTGTGATTTGCTCGTGAATGCTCTCTTTTTCGTCTATTTATGACCCAAAATAAAATATTTTAATCAAATCACATGCCGTGGATGCCCATATCCTTCGAGTACATGCCGACGCCTGGGATCTGGCTCTCCTTGAGCTTCTGCTGCGCCTTCGCGTCCGCTTTCTCCATCGCCGACGCCATTTCCTTGTTGCACTTCTCACAGTAGCGGCCATGCGTGATGGGCTTGCCGCATTTCTCGCACGGATACTCGAAATTTATGCCGTCCATCTCGAAGCGACCCTCGCGAATCATGCGGCGCACGAGCTTCTCCTTGACGTCGAGGTTCTCGCAGATGTCCCTCACGGTGCTGTGCGGATTGTCGCGCACGTATGAGCTGACCTCTTCCATCTGATCCTGCATTTTGTTGTAGCAGTCGCGGCACATGCCGACGCCTGTTTCCACATAAATTTTCCCGCACTCCGGGCAATTTTTAAGTTTTCCTGCCATGAAATATTCACTCCCGAAAAATTTTAAGCTTGTCTTTCATTTATCCATTTGAATATTATAATATTTTTTCTTTCATTCATCAAGAAAAACGTCATCATCATGGAGCGTCACCCGTGGTCGCTCGCGAGCGTCATAACCGTGACGGACTGCGCGCCCGCCTTCATGAGCACGTGGGCGCATGATGTCGCCGTCGTGCCCGTCGTGAATATGTCATCGACGAGCAGCACGCACGCGTCGACAATCGACGACGTGTCCGCCACAGCGAATGCGCCGTCCAAATTTCGTCGCCTCGCCTCGACGTCGAGGCCGTGCTGCGGCACCGTCTCGCGAACGCGCTCTATTGCTCGCGACCAACTGAGCCCCATGCCAATGAGCGCGCCCTTGAAAATCAGCTCCGTCTGATTAAAGCCGCGCTTCTTTTCCTTGCTCCGATGAAGCGGCACAGGCACGGCAACGTCGCATTTCGTGATGATGTCGCTCATGGATGTGCCATCCGCCAAAGATTTTCTCAGCGCACCGTCGATGAACGTCTTGATATACGCGAGCCTGTCGCGGCGACCATTGTATTTGAGCTCGATGATGAGGCTACGCAGTGGACTCTCTCGATAGAGGCCGAGCGCGTACGCCGCATCGATGTATTGGCGCGCGCCCTCGTCGAGCGCAATGCGATGTGGCCGCGTCGCGGCGGCGAGGCAATCGTCGCACCATTCACCACTGCGCTCAACGTAGGCGTCGCACGCGGGACAATGCGGCGGAAATATGAAGTCCAGCAGCGCATCAAACATTTATCGACTCCACCCGCCCGATTATTCGATATTGCCCGTAAGCCGCTCCGCGAGCAGCGTGTAGCGGCGCCGTGTCTTGTCATTTCTCACGGCGAGCTCGAGCGCGCGGCGATCGCCGACGAGTATGACGCGCTCCTTCGCGCGCGTGATGGCCGTGTAGATGAGATTTCTCTGCATCATGATACGGTGCCCCATGACGAGCGGCATGATGATGATCGGGTACTCGCTGCCTTGGCTCTTGTGGACGCTCATCGCGTAGGCCGGCACTAGCTCTATGAGCTCGCCCGATTTGTAGTTCACCATGAGCTCGCCGTCGTCGTAGCTCACGACGAGCTCGCCGTCGTCCTGAATATCGTCAATGAAACCAACGTCTCCGTTAAAGACGTGTTTCTGATAATTGTTCTTCGTCTGCATGACTTTGTCGCCGACGCGGAAAACGGTGACGCCCGATTTTTTCTCCGGCACGCCCTCGCGGTGAGGATTGAGCGCGTCCTGCAGCAATTTATTAAGATTATCGACGCCGCACTCGAGGCGGTGCATTGGCGACAGCACCTCGACGTCGCGCAAGACATTGACGCCGTTCGCGCGCAGTTCCGTCGTGCAGAGCTTCACGATTTCGGCTGCGGCATCGGAGTCCGTCGGGCAGTCGCGGAACTCGAACGCGCTGCCCATTTCGCAGACGGGCATACGGCCGCCATTTATCGCGTGGGCGTTCATGACGATGACGCTTTTCTCCGCTTGGCGGAAAATCTCCGTGAGCCTGACGCTCGGTATGACGCCCGAGCGCAGTATGTCTTTGAGCACGGAGCCGGGGCCAACGGCGGGCAGTTGGTCGACGTCGCCGACGAATATCACGTGCGCGCCGCGCGGCACAGCCGCGAGGAAATGACGCATGAGCACGATGTCCATCATCGAGACTTCGTCGAGAATGATGACGTCCGCCTCGAGCGGCGCGTCCTCGTCGCGTGCGAATGAGGCAAAATCATCATCGTCGTCATTATGAGACGCCGTCGAGCCCTGCGCCTCGAGCATGCGATGCACGGTCTGCGCCTCGCGTCCCGTCGACTCCGCGAGGCGCTTTGCCGCCCTGCCCGTCGGCGCGCCGAGCTCCACGGTGAGCCCAAGCCGCTCGAGCACGCTGAGCATGCCGCGCACGACCGTCGTCTTGCCCGTGCCGGGGCCGCCCGTCAGCACGAATACGCCGTTTTTGAGCGCGCCGACGATGGCGTCGCGCTGGCGCTCCGCGAGCTCGATGCCGTCGCGTTTCTCCCATTCCTCGACAAGCGCCTCCGGTGCGTCGACGTCGAAAACCTCGGCCTTTTTATTGATTTCATTCAGCAGCCGTGCCGTCTCCGTCTCCGCCATGTAGAGGTAGTGCGGATAGATGAGCGTTTCGCCGTTCGCGACCGTGAAGAAAAGGCGACTGTCCGACACCATTTTGCGCATGACGTACCTGACCATCTCCACGCTGACGCGCAGGAGCGCGGCCGCCTTCTGCATCAGAAGCGGCGCCGGCACGCAGACATGGCCGTACGATGCGACGGACTCGAGCGTGAAGTTCACGCCCGCAGCGATTCTGTGCTCGTCATCGGGCTCGATGTCCATTGCCAGCGCAATCCTATCCGCTGTCAAAAAGCCTATGCCAGTGACTTCGCTCGCAAGCCTGTACGGCTCCTGCTCGAGCACGTTGATGGAGAATGAGCCGTATTTCTGATATATGCGGCCCGCGAACGTGCCCGACACGCCGTGAGACTCAAGCCACAGCATGATGTCGCGCAGTTCCGACTGCTCCGCGTACGAGTCGTGGATTTTTTTCGCTGTCTTTTTGCCGATGCCGGGGATTTCTCGCAGCCTCGATGGCTCGTGCTCTATCACGTCGAGCGTCTCGACACCGAATTTTTTGACGAGACGCTTTGCCATCGCCTTGCCGACGCCCGTTATCACGCCCGACGCCAGGAAACGCTCTATGCCCTCGGCGCTCGACGGCGCGGCGATTTTGATGTGCGTGGCCTTGAACTGTGAGCCGAAGCGCGGATGCTCGACCCACGTGCCCTTCAGCTCGACCTCCTGCCCCGCGAGCGGCGGCGCTGATGGCAGCGTCACCGTCGCCAGCGATTTCTGCCCGTGGATTTTCAAGCGAAACACAGAAAATCGCCCGTCATCGGACGCAAATATGATATTTTCCACTGCCCCTGAAAGCTCATCCATTTATCGTCACCGCCTTTGATTTGTAATGATAGCTAAAAGCTGAACCCTCTCCGCCTCGCATTCGCTCGCGTAAACATGCCACTGGCATGTTTACCCCCCATTGGGGAGGCTGGCTCCACAGATTCTGAGATTATTTACATTGGCTCAATCGACTTCAACGAAAATGTGAAAACGCATATCTTGCCTGCCAAGTAAAAGAATGACGTTCTTCTTATACTTTCGTAAAATAGAGACTTTGCATTGCCTACCTTTAAAGCATAGGAGTACTGTTAGCTATCGATTATATCGTTAAGCACTGCTTTCGCTATGCCTCCCACTTTGGGGGAGGTGCCCCGCAGGGGCGGAGAGGGTTAAGCACTTGCGCTTGCGTATCGGTCAACCGCCTCACTCCGTCAATACTTCCCACTTCTCATAATACCCGTCGAGCTCTTTTTCTTTTGCCGCGTAGTCGTCGGCGATTTGCTGGCTGCGTTCGGGGTCGCTTTGGAGCGCGGCGTCGTTCATTTCGTGCTCGAGCATTTTGAGCTCGGCCTCCGCCATCGCAATCTGCGCCTCGGCGCGCGAAATCATCTCGACGCGCTTTGTCTCCGAGAGGTTCGTCGGTATCTTGTATTTCGCTCTGAGCGCGGCTTTTTCTTCGTCGTGCTCGTCATTCTCATTATTATGCGTTTTATCTTTGTCGTCGTTCGCGCGATTTTCCGCCTTTCCGACCGGCTCTTGCCTTTTCGCCTGCGCCGCCTCTTCCTGCTCGGCCTTTTGCGCCTCGTCCTTTTTCTCGCGGTAGTAGCTGTAGTCGCCGTCGTACTCTGTCAGCGTGCCGTGCTCGAGCTCGACCGTGACGTTTGCGACTTTGTTGAGGAAATAGCGATCGTGCGAGACGGCGACGAACGTCCCTGGGAACGCGAGCAGTGCCTCCTCGACGGCCTCTTTCGCGGGAATATCGAGGTGGTTCGTCGGCTCGTCGAGCACGAGGAAATTCGCACCCGTCAGCATGAGCTTCAGAAATGCGAGACGCGACTGCTCGCCGCCCGAGAGGTCGCCGACGATGCGGTAAACGTCATCGCCGCGAAACAGAAACGCGCCGAGGTAGTTCCGCGCCTCGCCCTCGTCGACGCCGAAATCGTAGAGTATCTCATCGAGCACCGTGCGCTCGGGGTGGAGCCCCTCATGATGCTGCGAGAAATAGCCAATTTTCACGCGATTGCCGATTTTCACACGCCCCGTCGTCGGCAACAGCTCGCCGACGATGAGCCGCAAAAGCGTCGTTTTGCCCGCGCCGTTCGGTCCGACGATGGCAACGCCGTCGCCGCGATGAATCAAAAGATTCACGTGGTCGAATATTTTATGCTCGCCGAATGAGACGGCGACGTCCTCACATTCCGCGACACGCTCGGCGCACTCCGCCGGCGGCGAAAACGCGAAATAATCAAACGCGGCCTTCTCCGGCGGCAGGACGATGCGCTTGAGCCTTTTCAGCTGACTCTCGCGCCCGCGCGCCTGCTTTGCTTTTATGCCCGCCTTGTAGCGCCTGATGTACTCCTCCGTCTCCCTGATGTGCTCCTGCTGCTTTTCGTACGCCGACTCGAGCGCACTGCGCCGCGCCGCGCTGACCTTCTGATAATACGTGTAGTTGCCGTCGTACGTCGTGACCGTCTCATGCTCGAGCGCGAGTATCTTCGTCGCGACCCTGTCGAGGAAAAATCTGTCATGCGATATGAGGAGCACGGCGCCGCGATAGCTCAGTATGAATCCCTCAAGCCACTCTATCATCTCGATGTCGAGGTGATTCGTCGGCTCATCGAGCAGCAATATGTCTGGCTCGCGCAGCAGTGCCTTCGCGAGCGCTACGCGCGTCCGCTGGCCGCCTGAGAGGTGCGTGATGTCCCGCGCGAGATCGTCGTCCGTGAAGCCAAGTCCGAACGCCACGCGCCGAAGCCGCGCCTCGTAGTCGTAGCCCGCCATGTGCTCGTAGAGCTCGACGACGCGGCTGTACTCATCGAGAAGCGCCTCATCGCCTTCTTTCTGCGCCGCGATTGATTGCTCGAGCCGCGCCTTTTTCGCGCGCAGCGCCTCTATGTCGTCAAACGCCGTCTTGAATTCCTCATAGAGCGTGCGCTCGCCGAGCTCTGCCTGCTGCGCGAGATAGCCGACCGTCGCGCCGCTCGCGAAATGCACCGTGCCCGCGTCGTACTCCTCGCCGCCCAATATGCACGACAAAAGCGTCGTCTTGCCCGCACCATTCGCGCCGACGAAGCCGACATGCTCGCCCTTCGCTATCTTGAAGCTGACATCATGAAAAAGCTCATGGATGCCAAACGATTTGGAGAGTCCCTGTACCTCCAATATGTTCATTTGCCGAAATCCTTTCCGATGCTCACCACGGCCTCATCATCCGATTCATTCGCGACGATGACGCAGTCAAACGGCATGCCGTAGAAAAAGTCCACGCCGCCCGCCGGCGCCGAAATCTCCGTGTGCTGCTGGTCGCTCGTTTTGCCGTTGCCGACGTCGATGACGTTGAAGCCCTTCGAGCGCAATGCGTCCGCGACACGCGCGCCCGCGCCGTCTATGCCGCTGCAATTTCTGACGCGCACATCAATGTCGCTCGGGCTCTTGATTTCCTCAGCCTTCTTTTTCTTGTCCTTGTCGCCATCTTTTTTCGATTTGTCCTTGTCGTCGTCCTGCGATTTATCCTCTTTATCAGATTGGTCCTTTTTGTCGGATTTATCCTTTTTGCCTGCCTCTTCCTCGCGCTCTGACTTCTGCGCCGCGCCGCTCGCAAATTCGTCCACCTCATCAGGCATCACGAGCGTGCCGTTCACGTCGATGAGCCCCGTCGGCATGCTTTCCTCGTACTCAAGCGCGAGCTTCTGCGCCTCGGCCTGCGCCTTGTCGTCCCATTTCGCCTGAACCATCGTGAAGAATTTCTCACGCGCCTTCATCACATCGGGTATCCAATAGTTTGCGCCTTTCCACCATGCGGGCTTGCCCTCGAGCATCGAGCCATCGACGCCCTTCTGCTGAATGTCGGGCAGGAACGCCGCCATGTGCATCATGTCGCTGACCGACATGTCCGTCGAGATGAGCGAGGCGACCTCCTTCATGAGCTTTGGCAGCTTCGGCAGCACATCGGGCGACACGGCCTTCTCGATGAGCGCTTTCATGAATTTCTGCTGGCGTCTGATGCGCCCGATGTCGCCTTCCTCGTCACGATAGCGCACGTAGCCCATCGCGTCCTCGCCGTCGAGGTGCTGCATGCCGGGGTAGAGGTCGATGACGAGACCGCCATCGTCGTCCCACGGGTCCTCGTAGTACATGCGCTTCTCCACGTCGATGTCGATGCCGTCAAGCGCGTCGATGATGCGCTCGAACGCCCTCACGTCTATCATCACATAATGATCCATCGGGATGCCGAGAAGCGCCTCGACCGTTTTCTTCGTCAGCTGCTCGTCGCCGAACGCGTAAGCGTGATTGATTTTGTCAAAGCCGTTGCCCTCGATTTTCACGCGCGTGTCACGCGGCACGGAGATGACGCTCGCACTCTTCGCCTTCGTGTCGACGACGCCAATCATGAGCGTATCACTCCTGCCCTTGTCGCCCTCGCGCGGGTCGATGCCCATGACCATGATTGTCTTCACCGACGTCGGCTTCTGGTGACTGTCCTCGAAAATTTCCATGCCGCCGCCCGTGTCGTGAAAATAAAAAAATGATGCTGCGGCCACGGCGATGGCCGCGATTGCCACGAACACGTAAAAATGAACCATTGATTTTTTTGCTCTGCCTGTACGGCGTCCACGCATTGATTGTCTCCTCTTTCTTCTACGGAAACACTGATTATTTCAGCAGTCGTCTTGACGAATCTTTTTCCGCCTAGCTTTGTCGTGGCTCATCAGCGTAGCACCACTACGCTTCTTCGCCTCTCCTTGCTATGCGAAAAAATCTCCCGTCAATACTCCTACCTCAATTAATCAGCGTTTCCTTCCTAATCACCCTGAGTATCGCGATTCAATTTCTATCGATTTTTATAAAGTCATTCAACATTTACAAAGTATAGCAAAATTTTCCTAAAAATGCGAATAAAATACAGAATGAATGGCACAGATTTAAAAGATATGTTAAAATATATTAACTATGAAATCATCCAAGGAAAGGTGAACATTTAATGATCAGTTTGCCAGTCCAAAAACTCAGGCCGGGCATGATTGTCGCGCAGGGCGTCTACAACAAGGAAGGCGCGAGCTATCTCACGCGTGGCACGACGATGAACGACCAGTACATCGACCAGCTCAAAAAAATTGGCATCAACTCCATCGCTGTCACGTCGATGAGCTCCGATTTCAAAATCGAGCCGCCTGAGGAAATCATACAGGAACGCACACGCGTCAAGGCAATCCATCGCGTCTACGGCACGTTCGAGAAGCTCGATGAGACAGGCGAGCTCAACGTCGAGCCGCTAGAGGAGACGTCGGAGAGCATCCTCGTCGACATACTGTCAAACAAAAACAATCTCGTGCAGCTCACGGACATCAGAAAGCACGACGACTACACGTTCGCGCACTGCGTCAATGTCTCCGTGCTGTCGGGCATGCTCGGCTCCATCATTCATCTTGAGCGTCAGGACATGCTGAACCTCATCCTCGGCGGGCTCCTCCATGACATCGGCAAGCTCGTCATCCCGCAGGAGATACTCACGAAGACGGGGCGACTCAACGACAACGAATTCAACATCATAAAGATGCACCCGAAGGCGGGACGCGATCGCCTCAGAACGCTGCCGATACCATCGGCGCAGATACTCGCGACGATTGCGATGCAGCACCACGAGCACATGGACGGACGCGGCTATCCAAATCACGTCATGGGCGACGCCATTCATCGCTTCTCGCGCATCGTCGCCATCGCCGACGTCTACGACGCGCTCACGAGCCGCCGCGCGTACAAGCCTGCGTACAAGCCGCACATTGCATTCAAAATCATGACGAAATGCTCGCCGGGGCAGTTCGACGAAGACCTACTGCAGCAGTTCTTCAACAACATCGCCATATACCCCGTCGGCACCGTGCTCAAGACGACGCTCGGCTACGGCATCGTCAAAAGCTCGACATTTGGCTACACGCTCACGCCGACAATATGCGTTTTCGCGGACGGGCGTCAAAATCTCCTGCAGCACCCATTCGACGTTGACCTGCGGTCGTGTCCACCCGACACGGTACAGCAAGCCGTCGAAGACTCTGACCTCCTGCCGCTCATGACGAAGATACGCCGTGACCCTGCGGAATTTTTGCGCGCAGGATGAGGGGAAAGAATATAACATTACGACTATAATCAAGGGGATGCCAGTCCGAAGAAATTTAAGGAATGAGGACTGGCATCCCCGAGTTGTTTGCAGGCAAAATTTTCGCTTAATTTTCATTTAAAAGCGTCACAAGGCCGTAATAAGGTAACTGAATCCTAACCCTCTCCGCCTCGCATTCGCTCGGCACCTCCCCCAGAGTGGGAGGCTAACGCCACAGAGTCTATGATTATTTACATTAGCTGGAAAATTTACTAACGAAAGATATAGCTTTTTACTCTAGTAAAATAACCAACTAAAGAAAGCGTAAAATATTTTATTCTTCGTTCAGCTTAAAGTGAGGGACTATCGTTCACTTTTAATTATACCGTAAAGCATCGCTTCCGCTATGCCTCCCACTCTGGGGGAGGTGGCCCCGTAGGGGCCGGAGAGGGTCGCGTAACCTTCACATTATCAGATTGAACTATGCCTGTGCGGCTATCCCCGAGTTTTTTACTTCTCATTGCTTCCGTTCGCATACAATTCAATCGCGCACAAAAAAATCCCTTGAAGCCATCGACTTCAAGGGATTTTTTATTGCCTTCATTTTGTTTTGAGCTTGCCCGCAAGCTTCACAATGAATTTCTTGACAGCCGTTCTGTCTGCCACATCCATTGACGCATAGCTTTCGATGATCGTCCTGTCGTCATCGTCAAGCGTTGGGTTCTCGAGTATATCATTAAGAGCAAGAGCATCACGCTCGCCCTCTCCTGTCAGCAGCCAGTCCTCGCGGACGTGGAACGTGCTCGCAATGAGCGCAATGCTCTGCTTGCTGACATTCCTCACGCCGTTCTCGTAGAGGCCGATGGCTGTTTGTTTCAGTCCAATGCGGCGGCCGAACTCAGTCTGGTTCAGGCCGATGCTCTTTCTAAGCGAGCGAATACGCGCGCCTATCGTGTTCTCTGTCATATACGTCTTCTCCTTTATCTTTGTCCAAATTTATCACCCTATTACTAACATACAATTATAGTATGTATTTCCCAGGAAAACAAGAAATTTCAAAATGTTTTTTCATCAAACTCATTAATTATTTTCAATTATCACACTAATTACTACAATTTTCGTAAATTTTTGCAAAATTCATTTCACTGCGGGCCACAGCCATAAAGAAAAGAGGCACAGTAAACGCTGCTCCTCTTTTATTCTCCATTAACCTTGCTTCTTACTTCGCCTTCGACTCTAGCTCCTCGACCGTCTTCTCGAGGTCACGCAGCCGCTTCAGGAGTTGCGGCAGGCGACGCTGGAGTGCCTGCATGCGAAGCCATTCCTGATGAGGCTGCACAGGGAAGCCTGCGCAGAACACGCCCTCGGGCATATCGCCGATGATGCCGCTTCGTGCCGCGTAGACGGAGTTGCCGCCGATATTTATGTGTCCGACCGTGCCGACCTGCCCGCCGAACGTGACATTGTCGCCGACGATGGTCGAGCCCGAAATGCCCGTCTGCGCGACGATGAGGCAATTCGCGCCGATGTGGCAATTATGCCCGATGTGGACGAGATTGTCAATTTTCGTGCCGTGGCCGATGACGGTCATGCCAGCCGTTGCGCGGTCAATGCCGACGTGTGCGCCGATTTCGACGTCATCCTCTATGGCGACGCCGCCGACCTGCGGCACCTTCGTGTGGACACCGTTCGCCGTCGTAAATCCGAAGCCGTCGGCGCCGATGACGGCACTGCTGTGGATGATGACGCGCTTGCCGACTTTGCAATGCTCTCTCACGGTCGCGCTCGAGTATATGACCGTATCGTCGCCGACCTCGGTGTACTGACCGATGTACGTGTGCGGATACAGCGTCACATTGTCGCCGATGACGGCGTGGTCATCGACAACGGCAAACGGCATGATGGTGACATCTTTGCCGATTTTGACGCCTTCGCCGATATGCGCCTTCTCATCGACGCCCTTCTTGAATACGAGCGGCGGCGTGAAAATCGTCAAGAGTGTCGCAAACGCCGCACGCACATCGCCGACGTAGACGGCTGGCTTTTTGAAATCGCCAACGCCCTCGGGCAGGATGACCGCCTCCGCCGCGCACTCCGCAGCCTCCTCGAGATGCTTATCATCCGAGAATGTGATGTCCTTCCCGCGCGCGTTGTCGATGTTCGTCACGCCCTCTATCAGAAGAGCGCCGTCCTTCTCGTCCGCGAGCCTTCCGCCGACCGCCTCCGCGATTTCAGCAAGTGTTTTTTTCATGACAAGCTATCCCCTTATCATTTCAGTTTTTCTATGAGATCCTCTGTGATGTCCGTGCCGCCCATGAGCACCGATTTCTGCAGCGTGCTGTTCTCCATGACGACATCGATTTTCTTCTCTTTGCATATTTCGTCGAGCGCCGCGTCCACCTTCTGGCGTATCTGCATCCTGTACGACTGCGAGAGGCGCTGCATCTTGCCCATCTGCTCCTGCTGCTTCTGCTGGAATTCTTCCTGCGTCATGTTTGGATTTTCCTGCACCGTCTTCAAAAATTCCATCTGCGCATCCTGAAGCTTCTGGTTGGCCTCATCCTCGAGTGCCTTTATCTGCGCGGCCTCCTGATCTATGCGCTCCGACTTGTAGTAGCCGACAGCTGCCGTCTTCGTGAATGGCCCCGAGCAACCGCTTAGGACCACTGCGCACGTCAACGAGGCAATAGCCGCTATGATTGATTTTTTACTCAGCTTCATCAATGTATCTCCTTTATTTCTTTTATGATGTCCTCCGTGATGTCGCGTGCCGTTCCAATGATGACGGCGGCGTCTTTCTCTGGCCGCTGGCCGCTCGGCACGAACTGGTACTTTATGGCCTCAATGCTCCGCGCTGGGCCCGCAAATACCGTCACGAGGTGATCTCTTACTGCTATCTTCATCGCGAGGCCCGCGATGTCCTTCATCATGCTGGCCTCACGCGACGCTATCTCGCGCTCTTTCTCGCGAAGCTCTATCGTCTCCTGCGTGAGCCGCTGACGCACGGCGACGCTCTCCATGAGATTTTTTTGCACGGCCTCGAGGTTGCGCCTCTCGGCCTCGGCCTGCTTTCTCATTTCCTCGGACGCTATGCGCTCATGCGTCCTCTCGTTGAGCTCCTTTAGGTCGATGCCCATAGCCTCGGCGCGCGCGTCGCTGCGCGCCTTTATCTCGGCCTCGTGCTCCTGCCACAGCGCGTACTGCTTTTGGCCGCGCTCATGCTGGAGCTCATGAAGCCTGTCGGTCAGGCTCTTGACCTCTTCCTCTTTGAGCCGCATCGTGTCAGCGTTGTCGAGCTTCATCTGTATGTTGAAAATCTCATTGAAATACTCGCCGTTGATTTTGTCGCGGCGCGCCTCAAAATCCGCGCGCGTGTCCTCGCGGTCCTTCGCCTCGGCCGCTTTGAGCTTTTCGAGCGCCTCGCCATGACTTTTTATGTCCGTCTGCTTTTCCTTTTGGCGCACGGCATCATTGAACGGCTCCTTCGCCGCCCTCGGCGCTCTGAGGCTGACGAGCATCCTCTTGTCGATTGTCATCCTCATCTTGAGCTCGTCGTGCTCGTAGTAGAGATTTTCAAGCGCCTCATGGTCGGGATGAGCCTTCATCGCCTCGCGCATGTTCACGTAGCCGACGGCCTCGCTCGCCTGAGCGCGCGGCGCAGTCGATGGTGAGCGGCGCGTCCAAAAGAACACCCCGATGGCCGCGCACAGCACGACAGCGATGATGCCTATCATGAGGCTTCTCGATTTATCGGGACTCTCTGGGCTTTCTTTTGGCTCCGCCACGAATGCTCACCTCTTCATGCGCGCTGACACATTGCCAGCATCAATTCATCATTCTATTTTATAGAGAAATCATTTCGTAGTCAAGACAGGATTAACGATGTGAAGGAGATAAAGTCACCCCATCACTGCGCGCAAAAAAATTATCGCCAACAAAAATGCACCGCGCAGAATTTCACGCGGTGCGAATTAATTCACTTCACTTTATAAATGCGTCTCGAGGAATGTCGTGTAGTCTTCTTCTTTCATCGGCTTGCCGTAGAGGTAGCCCTGCCCGTACTCGCAGCCGCACTCGATGAGGAGCTTCTCCTGCTCCTCTGTCTCTATGCCCTCGCAGATAACGTCCATGCCAAAGCCGTGACCCATCTGCGCGATGAGCGTCAAAAGATTTTTCTTTCTCTCGCTGTCGCCGGGCGCGATGAGGATGGAGCGGTCGATTTTCATGACATCCATCGGCAGAACATTGAGGAGCGCAATGTCGGAGTAGCCCGTGCCGAAATCATCCATCAAAATGCGGTAGCCCATTTCTTTCAAGCTCTTCACGACATGTATCGACGCCTCGCGCTGAGCATTGCTGCCAAAGTCGAACGCCGTCTCCGTGATCTCGAGCTCGACGGCATCCTTCACCGTGTAGCGCGAGATGATGGCGCGCATCTTGTCGAGGTAGTCCTCCTCCTGCATGTGTATGCGCGACTGATTGACGGAGATGGGCACGACGGGGAGCCCTGCATCGTATCGCGCCTGCTGATACTGATACGTCTTGTCAAGCATATAGAAATCGAGCTTCGAGACAAATCCATTCTTCTCGAATATGCCAATAAATTTGGGCTCTTCACCCATAAGTGTGGGTAACAATTTAACATCTACAGTTCCTCAAGCCGCAATATTCGCGGATTGAGGACGGTTTGGCAGC
>OMWN01000061.1 GCA_900314765.1 uncultured Selenomonadales bacterium
CATGTTCATGTGGTTGAAGACCTGCATCTCGAGGTCGACGCGCGTCTGGTCGTCGAGCACGCCGAAAATGTCGAGGCGCCCCTGCTTCTCGTCCTCTGTCGTCGGGACGAATTCGGCGTTGCGAAACGACAAGTCGACGAACGCGTCTTTTCCCGTGCGGCCGAGCATGTCGTTGATGAACGTCAGCGTCACGTGCTTTCGCTCCTCGCGGCCGAACACAAATTTAAAGATTAAGTCATTCGTCGGATTGTATGGTGGAATCTTTTTCATCGTCATCACCTTCCCGAATAGCCGATGCTCATTTTCTATATTATAACTTTTTTCGTATAAAAATTCCATGCAAAAAATTTGCACACCGTCGCTGTTGGATGTGTTGGCTAAAATGTTATTGTTGTTCAACATAGCCAACTAAACCATCGCGAAGGCACACGCAGATTTTTTTGCGCTTAATGGCTCACTTTGACGCAAGAGCTTCGTATCACAGCGGTCTTTCGACCGCTACACTTTATTTACAGACGCTTTTCCCTTCAAGTAAGTCGTTCGCCACCCTGCGGGTTGATGCGCTCAAAAAAATTTGCGCAGCCTTCGCTCACTGTTGACTATGTTGTTCAACACATCCAACCCCGCCAACACAACCAACACACAAAAACACCTCGCTTTTCTCGTTCCCACGAGAATCCGCGAGGTGCATTTTTATTTTCAATTTTCAGCAGCTCTTACGCTTCACACCCAGTCGCCTCGCATTCGCTCGGCTCCTTCTCGCCATTTTCACTTCCCCTAATTTTCTCACTTCTTCAGCGACAAAAACGCCCTTGCGCTGATGGCGAAGCACACGACGAGATACACGGCGAGGACGGCGACGGAGAGCACCGAGACGTCGGCGCCGATGCCGAGGCCGCGCAGGAGGTAGCTCGTGTGCGTGAGCGGCAGGATGTCGATGAAGTACCTGAGCGCGTCGGGCAGCGTGTGCGTCGAGAAAAACGTGCCGCAGAGGAACGACATCGGGAGCAATATGTACGTGTTGACCTGACCCATTTCCTCGTACGTCTTGACGTACATCGACGCGATGAAGCCAATCTCCGCGAAGACGGCGCAGTTGAGGATGAGCACGAGCAGGAACAGCGGCGTGATGGCGAAATGCGCGCCGAAAAGGTACGCGAGCCCGACGATGATGGCCGACGAGATGAGGCCGCGCAGCACCGCCGCGAGGACTTTGCCGATGACGAACGCGTACGGCCAAATCGGCGCCGTGATGTATTCGTCGATGCTGTGGTGGTAGACGCGCTCCGCGTGGACGGGCACAACGCTGTTGAAACTGATGTTCATCGAATTCAGCGCGAGGATGCCCGGCACGAGGAAATCGAGGTACGAGACGCCGCCGCCGATGTCGATGCTCTTGCCGAGCCCCCAGCCGAACGCGGTGAGGTAGAGTATCGGCGCAATCATGCGCGACAAAATGAACGCCTTCATGCGCCGCTTCAGCACGACCCAATCGCGCCAAAACACCGTCCAAATATCGTACAGCAATTAGAGCCCCTCCTTTCGACCCGTCATTTCAATGAAAACATCCTCGAGGTTCGAGTGGCGAATAGACGCCGCCGCGTCGAGCGTCGCGAGGAACGCCGCCGCCTCTGCCTTGCTGTCGAACAGCCGAAACTCGCGGTGCACGCCGTCCGTCCACTCCACCACATAGCGCCCGAGCCGCGAAATGAAATTCTCGGGCGAATCAATCGCCAAGAGATGCCCGTGATTCACGATGGCAACGCGGCCGCAGATGGCCTCGGCCTCCTCAATGTAGTGCGTCGTAATGAGTATCGTCGCGCCGTCCTGCGCCATTTTCCCGATGAGCTCCCAAATGCGCCGCCTGACCTGCGGGTCGAGCGCGACCGTCGGCTCATCCATGAAAAGTATCTGCGGCCGATGAATCAGCGCCCGCGCGATGAGGAGCCGCCGCTTCATGCCGCCGGAAAGCTGCCGCACCGTGTCGTTGACGACGTCCGTGAGCTCGACGTACTCCAGCAGCTCCGCGATGCGCGCCTCCCGCTCCGCGCGCCCCATGTGGTACAGCCGCGCGTGCAGCTCGAGGTTCTCGCCGACCGTGAGGTCTTGGTCGAAATTGAGGTTCTGCGGCACCACGCCAATCATGCGCTTCACAGCGATCTCGTCCGCCTCGCTCGTCACGCTCTTGCCGTCGTAGAGGATTTCCCCGCTCGTCGGCCGCGTCAGCATCGTCAGCATCTTGATCATCGTCGTCTTGCCCGCGCCGTTCGGCCCGAGCAGGCCAAACACCTCGCCCGTCTCAATCGTGAGCGTGATGCCGTCCACCGCCACCTTCTCCGCCTTCTTGCCGCTCCTCGCGACGTGGCTGTACACCTTGCGCAGATTTTTTATCTCAATCAAAATTCATCATCTCAAATCTTTTCATTCGGTTCGCGCCGCAATAATTTCATCGCTGTCGCTCAATCAGCGTGCAATGCCCCTTCTGAAAATTTCCCAGCAATTTCAGACGGCTTGCGCCTCAATATTGATTTTGACGCATTCGCTCAATCAACGTTCGTTGAAATTTGACGAGTTTGCACAGACCCTCTCAGCCCCCTGCGGGGGCACCTCCCCCAGAGTGGGAGGCATAGCGAAAGCGATGCTTTAGGATAGAATGTAGAGTGAATGATAGTCCACCACTTTAAGCTGAATAAGAAAATGAAGGGCGTTACGTTTTCATTAGTAAATTTTTAGCTAATGTAAATAATCACAGGCTCTGTGAAGGAAGCCTCCCACTCTGGGGGGCAAACATGCCAGTGGCATGTTTGCGCGAGCGAATGCGAGGCGGAGAGGGTCAGCAAGATGAAAATTTATCTCCATCATCACCATCGCTCAACGAACAATGCCCCTTCTCACTCGTCGTCAGTCGCAACATCCTCGCCCATCAGTGCGTCCCACGCTTCGTTCGCGCGCTCGACGTAGAGGCGCCGCACCGCCTCGCGCTCGCCGAGGCCGCGCGTGTCGAGCGTGACGTCAAATCCCTCGCGCTCGAGCACGTGCTTGTGCGACTTTTCGCCGTCGCCCGCCATGTCGCGCGTGACGTGGATGCCGACCGCCATCATCAGCGGCACGAGCCTGACGCGCTTTATGCCGCGCGATTTCAGCAGCGGCACGACGTCCATGAGGCGCGGGTGGCCGTTTATCGTGTAGACGAAGGCGTTATGCCAGCCCGCGCTCTCGATGGCGCCCTGCATGACCGTGTAAAAAGCGTTCGTCGGGTGGAGCGTGCCGTGCGCCATGAACAGCACCGCCTCGTCCGCCGCCTGTGCATCGAGGCTTTCCCGCAGCGCCGCCACGAAGTCCGCGACATCGTCGCGCTGGTCCTCCTGTCCCATCCAGTAAAGGAGCGGCGTGCCGAGCACGAGACGGCGGAACCGCGATTTGTACGCGTTGAACGTCTCAACCGCGCGCTCATACTCCACGCCCGGCAGGAAATGCGTCGTCGTGATTGCCACGCGCGTGTAGCCGTTCGCGATGAGCGTCTCGAGCGCCTCCGCGAGCGTCGGCATCTCCTCGCCCGCGCGGCTCTTCATGTGATTGATCATCACCTGCGACGAATACGCTTGAAAAATGTCCGCCGTTGGATTCGCCTCCGCAATCTCGCGGATTGTCGGCTCAATCGCGAGCGCCGCCGACTCCTTCGTCGACGCGCCGTACGACAAAACGAGCAACGCCGACTTGTCACTCGCGGACGCGTCGCTCGACGTGGATGAATCGGGGCGCGTGGGCGCTTCCGTCGAAGAAGATACTTGTGACGGTGCGGGCGTAGATGCCAATGATGCTGACTGTGGCGACGCAGGATTAGCCGTCGAAGAAGCTAACTGTGACGGCGCGGACGCGTCCACCGATGAAGCTGATGATGGCGGCGCGGGAATGGCCGCGCGGGCGTGAGCGTCCAGAGCGCTCTGCGCGATGGGCGCGTCGTAGCGGAGCACGCCGATCTGCGCCGCGCGCAAAAGCGAAGGCGTCGGCGCCTTCACCTCCGCGCTCAGGCGGTACCCCGCCCCGTATTTGTGTTTTCTATGTCTCATATATGACCTCCGCGATGGTTGATGGGGGTTGATGTTTGTGGAAAAGTTAAAAATTATAGACTGAGATTATTCGCTCTAGCTAATTTGATCCATTAGCCAACCCTCTCCGCCTCGCATTCGCTCGCGCAAACATGCCACTGGCATGTTTGCCCCCCACTGGGGAGGCTTCCTTCACAGAATCTGTGATTATTTGCTTTAGCTGAATCGATTTACACGTGAAAGTGTGCAACCTTCACGCTAGCAAAA
>OMWN01000074.1 GCA_900314765.1 uncultured Selenomonadales bacterium
AAGAAAATGACACGGCGATGCACAGGATTTAAATTTTTAATTCAAAAAAATTTAAAATTTGTGTCCAGTTTTTGTTGACTAGTGCAAAAGAAGCTACTAATAAAAATGTACCGTTCTTAATTTTCTTATTCAGTCTAAATTAAATGACTGCTGTGCGCTCTCAATTATATCGTGAAGCAACGCTTTCGCTATGCCTCCCACTCTGGGGGGAGGTGGCCCCGCAGGGGCCGGAGAGGGTCGGCGAAGTATTTATTCATCCCTCTTTTTTTTCATTCCTCGCGCTGTTCGGGCACGGTGTAGACGTGGGTGTCGCTAGCGTGGAGCATCTGCGCTGCCATGGCGGGCATGCCGTCGTCGGTGTAAACGGAGTCGACGGCACCGAGCGGGAACAGTGAGACGACGCCTGTCTTCGTGAATTTCACGGACTCGGTGAGCACGATGACGTGGCGCGAGCGCGCGGCCATCGCGCGTATGGCCTCAGCGCGCATGAGGTTGTTGCTCATGAAGCCTTGGCTGTCAAATCCGTCGATACCGACGAAGAGCTTGTTGACGGAGAATGCCGAGACGCATTTCTCGACCATCGGCCCGACGACGACCTGCGACTCGTTTTGGTATTCGCCGCCGAGGAGTATCGTGTGCGCGTTTTGCGATTTTCTGACGAATGAGGCGATGAACGACGAATTCGTGATGATGGTGACGCCCTGCCTGTTCGTCGCAAGCTCCTGCGCGAGCAGCGTGCAGCACGAGCCGGACTCTATCATGACGGTCTCGCCGTTGTGTATCGTCTTGGCCGCGCGCAGGGCGATGCGGCGCTTCGTTTCGTAGTTAAACGAGAGATGATGGCCGATGTCGTCGCTCTGCGAGAGAGCCGCGAAGCCGTGCTCGCGTCGCAAGAGCCCCATGTGCTCGAGCGTCGAGAGGTCCTTTCGTATTGTTACCTCGGATACGCCGAGGGTGGCGGCGAGCTCCGTCACGGCGACGCGCTTTTTTTCGTTCACTAGGTTGAGTAGCTTCGTATGACGTATATGCACGATATTCATCCCTTCGTTGTCAATTTAAATGCAATTTGAAAATCCGAAACGAAAAAGTTTTCTTTCGCGAAACTAATTCGAAACTATTATAACGATAATCGTGTCTTTGTTCAAGATGAAATAAAATAAATTTCTGAAATTATTGGCGAATTGAATCACTGGCGTCATTGCATAATTGCATCGCTCAATAATTTGCGACAGGCAAAAGAAAAACGTCCCGCGAAAATGCGAGACGTTTTTGTGTGTGGATTTGTGATTATCTCCGAGGTGATGTCAGCCCGAAGTAATTTAGCAATTTCATACAGGCTCTTGGCTTGCTCCGAAGAGGCGTGTTCCCGCTTTTGCCGCGAGGAGGCCAGCCTTAGAGCTTGTCGAAATTGCGCATTGGATGAGGGCTGGCATCGCCGAGTCATTTTATATTTGCAATCATAAACTCGTGCTTACGCGTTTGCCTTTTTGAATTTCTCCATGAAGTCGGCGAGTTTCTCGACGCCTTCCATCGGCATCGCGTTGTAGATGGACGCCCTCATGCCGCCGACGGAGCGATGACCTTTGACGCCGCAGAGGTCGACGGCCTTTGCGGCGTCGACGAACTTCGCTTCGAGCTCTTTCGTCGGCAGATTGAATGTGACGTTCATGAACGAGCGGCTGTCCTTGTCGGCGTGGCCGATGTAGAATCCGTTTGAGTTGTCGATGGCGTCGTAAAGCATCTTCGCCTTTTTCGCGTTGCGCTCGGCTATTGCCGCGAGGCCGCCTTGCTTTTTGAGCCACGCTGCCGTCTTGCCGACCATGTAAATGCAGAACGCAGGGGGCGTGTTGTAGAGTGAATTTTTCTCGAGGTGCGTCGAATAGCGCATGATGGTCGGGATGGTCTTCGGGCTTTTCTCGAGGAATGATTTTCTCGCGACGACGACGACGACGCCCGCAGGGCCGAGATTTTTCTGCGCACCCGCATAGATGAACGTGAACTTCGAGAAGTCAATCGGACGCGAGAGCATGTCGGATGACATGTCGGCGACGAGAGGCACATCGCCCGTCTCAGGGATGTAGTGATACTCCGTGCCGTAAATCGTATTGTTGTAGCAGACGTGGAGATATGCGGCGTCCGCTGGTACTTTTATCTCGTCCTGAGTCGGGATGTGGCGGAAATCGCCGTCCTTCGACGATGCGGCGATGGTGCCGACGCCGAGGACGTTTGCCTCTTTGTAAGCCTTCTCAGCGAAGCTGCCAGAGATGACGTATGCGCCTTTGTGCTCCGCTGTGGCGAAATTCGCGGGAATCATCGCGAACTGGAGCGACGCGCCGCCCTGCAGGAACAGGACCTCGTAGTCGTCGCCGAGCCCCATGAGCTCCTTTATGTCAGCCTTTGCGGCGTTGAGGACATTCTCGAATTCCTTGGCGCGGTGGCTGATTTCGATGATGGACTCGCCCGTGCCTGCGAAATTCAGGAACTCCGCCTGCGCCTCCTTGAGCACCTCGAGAGGCTGTGTGGCTGGCCCCGGATTGAAATTGTAAACGCGGTTTGTTTCCATTGATGATTACCCCCTGTGAATAATGATTGTTGCACTTATCCGATGATTTAAACGCAATTTATACCATTTTATATCTTTATGTCTAATTGCGCAAGATATAAGTAATATATTTGCTTGACGTTTTTTTGTGCAATCCTTATAATTGATGTAATATAGTTAATCGCTTGTAATAAAAATTTTTCATCATTTCATCTGTGAAAAGGAGCGAATGTTTATGAAGGTATTGGCAGCAGACGGTGTATCACCAAAGGGCATTGAGATTCTGAGCGACGCGGGATTTGAGGTCGATGTGAAGGACAAGCTTCCGGCGGAGGAGCTCTTGGAAATCATCGGCGACTATGAGGCGCTCATCGTGCGCTCGGCGTCGAAGGTGACGAGCGCTGTCATCGATCGCGCGAAGAAGCTCAAAATCATCGGCCGCGCCGGCGTCGGCGTCGACAATATCGACATACCGGCCGCGACGGCTCACGGCATCATCGTCATCAATTCGCCGGGCGGCAACACGATAGCCGCGACGGAGCACACGATGGGCATGATGCTCGCGATGGCTCGCCATATACCTATAGCGAACGAGACGACGCAGAAGGGCGAATGGAACCGCAAGAAGTACGTCGGCGTCGAGCTCCGCGGCAAGACGCTCGGCATCGTCGGACTCGGCCGCATCGGCTCGGGCATCGCAAAGCGCGCGGCGTCGTTTGAGATGAATGTCATCGGATTTGACCCGTACGTGACGGAGGAGCGCGCGCAGAAGATGGGCGTCGAGCTCGTGAGCCTCGACGACATCGTCAAGCGCTCTGACTTCATCACGGTTCACATGCCGCTCACGGCTGAGACGCGCAACATGTTCAACAAGGAGAACATCGCGAAGATGAAGGACGGCGTGCGCCTCGTCAACTGCGCGCGCGGCGGCATCATAAATGAGCAGGACCTCGCGGACGCTCTGAAGAGTGGCAAAGTCGCGGGCGCTGCCATCGATGTGTACACGTCGGAGCCAATACCAAAGGATCATCCGCTCCTCGGGGCGCCGAACGTCGTGCTGACGCCGCACCTCGGCGCATCGACGGTCGAGGCGCAGATCGGCGTCTCCGTCGATGTCGCGCAGGGCATAAAGGCAGCACTGAGCGGCGAGCCAGTCATGACGGCTGTCAATATGGCACCAGTCTCGTCGCAGGTCATGAAGGTCATTCAGCCGTATTTCGATCTCGCTGAGCGTCTCGGATGCATGGCGGGCGCGCTCGCCGATGGCCCTGTCCGCACGCTCGAGGCTGAGTACACGGGCGGCATCACGGATGTCTCGACGAAGCTCCTCACGACGGCTGTCGTGAAAGGCATGCTCAATCCTATCCTCGAGACGGATGTCAACTACGTCAACGCGCCGAGCCTCGCGAAAGAGCGCGGCATCACGGTGCGCGAGGTCAAGAACAAGGAGACGGCAAACTTCGCGAACCTCATCACCGTCAAAGCGACGACGGACAAGAAGACCGTGGAGCTCCAAGGCGCACTGTTCGGCAGCGAGGGCCGCATCGTTTCCATCGACGGCTACAGGGTCGACGTCGATCCGCACAAGCGCATACTCATCTGCCCGCACACGAATCGCCCCGGCATCATCGGCAAGGTCGGCTCCATCATGGGCGAGGCAAATATCAACATCTCCGGCATGCAGGTCGGCAGAACCGAGCAGGAGGGCACGAACATCATGGTGCTCATCGTCGACAATGACATCCCTGACGAAATCATTGACAAAGTGACGGCTGTCGATGGCATATACGGTGCAAAGCTCATCGACTTCGAGCTCATCTGACAAAGGAAAGATGATAATGATATGGAGACTGCTTTAAAAGTGGTCTCCATATTTTTTATGAGTTTTAGAAAGCAATGCGGTTAAGTCTGCCGACCCTCTCCGGCCCCTGCGGGGCCACCTCCCCCAGAGTAGGAGGCATAGCGAAAGCAGCGCTTTACGATATTAATGAAGAGTGAACGATGGTCTTTCACTTTAAGCTGAACAAAATTAAGCTGAACGAAAGAATAAAAAATTTGCGTTTTCGTTAATCGCTTATTCAGTTAGCATAAATAATCACAGACTCTGTAACGCCAGCCTCCCCAATGGGGGAGGTGCCGAGCGGATGCGAGGCGGAGAGGGTTTGCGCTGCTTGCGATTGGGCGACATTGTCGGAGCGTGAATTTTTACGGATTTTTTACAAAAAATTTTTGACTGCGTGCAGGAATTTTTCATCAAATGTCAAATTATATACATGTTAAATTTCTATAAACGGCAAGAAATTTTATGTTTGAGGCAGGGGGAACGAAAAATGGGTATCAGACAAAAGTTTTTTGCCCTAGCTGGCGTGGCCGGCGTGATCATGGCAATCGTTGCAATCGTAG
>OMWN01000093.1 GCA_900314765.1 uncultured Selenomonadales bacterium
ACCAAGAAAATCTCGATGTTGACTCCGATGATGAGCTTGGCATGCTCGCCGACGACGTGAATAAGATGAAGGAAAATCTCAGAAAGCACATAAAGCAGATGGCATCCACTGCGGAGCAGGTCGCGTCGTCGAGTCAGGAGCTCACGGCGGGCGCGCATCAGGCGGCAGAGGCGGCGACGAACGTCGCGCAGACGGTCGTCGAGGTCGCGAACGGCATGGAGAAGCAGCTGAAGTCCATCGACGATGCGAAGAAGGAAGTCGATACGTGCTTCGTGGACATCACGAACATGACGAAGCAGTCGGAGGCCGCGACGACGGACTCGCAGCAGACGGCCGCAGCGGCTGAGAAGGGCGGCGAGCTCATGGAGGGCGCGATGACGCGCATGGATGGCATCGAGGCGAGCGTCATGAATTCGGCCGAGGTCGTCAAAAAGCTCGGCGAAAATTCGCAGGCTATCGGCCAGATTGTCGATACAATCTCGGGCATTGCTGACCAGACGAACCTCCTCGCGCTGAACGCCGCAATAGAGGCGGCGCGCGCGGGCGAGCATGGTCGTGGATTTGCGGTCGTCGCTGAGGAGGTCAGAAAGCTCGCGGGCGAGTCGCAGACGTCGACGGAGCAGATAAGGACGCGCATCGCGTCGATACAGAAAGACACAGAGGCCGCTGTCGTGGCCATGCAGAAGGGCACGGACGAGGTCAAGGAAGGCTCGGCGGCGATACGCGAGGTCGGCGAGCAGTTCAAGACGATACTCGCGATGGTCAAAGGCATCGAGGAGAAGATGGAAGGCATCCACGACTCTGCCGAGACGGTGTCGAGCGGCACGACGCACATCGTGAGCGCCGTCGACGACATCGACGAAGTCAGCCGCGCGACGAGCGGCCACACGCAGACGATTTCCGCCGCCGCAGAGGAGCAGTCCGCATCGAGCGAGGAAATCGCGTCCGCATCGCAGGCACTCGCGACGCTCGCATCTGATTTGCAGAGCGCGACAAATAAGTTCAAAGTGTAAATAAACGAAAATTTCATCACGTCCCATTGTTCAAGGTGGGGCGTGATTTTTTTGTGTGTTTTTTGCAAATGTGCTATACTACACGCAAGATAATACGCAAGATAACACGCATGATTAAGAAAGGTCGTTATTTATGGAAGTGTATGAGCCGCCGTTTCATATCACGAACGCAATGCTGCAAGGGATTTCGTCCATATCGGAGAAAATCGGGCGACTCAGCGTTTTGAAATCGTTTGAAGCGAAGCCGCATCTCAGGCGGAACAACCGCATCCGCTCGATTCATTCGTCCCTGAAAATCGAGGCAAATTCCCTCTCGCTCGGCGAAGTCCGCGATGTCATCAACGGTCACATCGTAATGAGTGAGCAAAAGGAAATCCAAGAGGTAAAAAACGCGTACGCGGCATACGAAAAGCTGATGGAATTCGACCCGTACTCTGTCGAGGATCTAAAGCGCATGCACGGCATCATGACGCGGCTTACCGTCGAAGAGTCCGGCAGGTTTCGGAGCGGCGAAGAGGGCGTATTCAGCGGCGACGCGTGCATATTCATGGCGCCACCGGCAAGGCTTGTGCCCAGTCTCATAGATGATTTGTTCGACTGGATGAGGCGCGCGAAAGGCACCGTTCATCCGCTCATCGTCGCCGCGGTCTTTCACTACGAATTCGTTTTCATCCACCCGTTTTCCGATGGAAACGGGCGCATGGCGCGGCTGTGGCACACGGCGCTTCTCGCGCGCTGGAAGCCAGTATTCGCGTACATTCCGCTCGAAAGTCAGATTGAGAAATTTCAAGAGGAATATTATCGCGCCATTTCTGACTGCCACAGCGCGGGAAATTCAGATACGTTTATTGAATTCATGCTGAAGCAAATCGACGCTATCCTTGACGACGTCGCGCGCCAAGCGGCGGACAGCGAGAGCGAGCTCACGGAATTCGTGAAGCGCCTGCTCTCCGTAATGGACTATGACGTGCCATATCCCGCGAGCGAGCTCATGAAGTGCCTCGGGCTGAAATCGAAGGAGACGTTTCGCAAGCACTATCTGCACCCCGCGATGGCGCTTCACCTCGTCGAGATGACGCTCCCAGATAAACCAAAAAGCCGAAACCAGCGGTACATAAAACGCTGATTTCAGCTTTTGAGTTAAGGAAACAATGATTATTCTTCAATTAATCAGCGTCTCCTTGGGAATATTATGATGTGAAATTTTAAAATACGTTCATATTATTCATTATTTCGTAATACGCAAGAAAACACGCAAGATAATACGCATGTCGAGTGAAATGATTTTTACAGTGGCGCACGAATTGTCGTGCTTCATCTCATTACTTCAAATATTTCTCGTTTACGATGTGCTCGAGGGGGGCACCGTCGACGAGGCGGCGAATGTTGTCCCATATCATCGTGTAGCCTTTTCTGAAGCAGGAGCTCGCGACGCCGCCGATGTGCGGGCTGAATATCATGCGCGAGGCGATGTCGGCGGGCTGATTTAGGAGGATGTGGCTCTTTTTTATGGGCTCGTCGTCGAGCGTGTCGATGCCCGCCATCTTGAGCTTGCCGCTTTTGAGCGCGCGGATGAGCGCCTCATCGTCGACGAGCTCGCCGCGCGCCGTGTTGATGAAGTATGAGCCGTCCTTCATTTTGCTGAAAAACGCATCGTCGCACATGCGCTCGGTCGTGGGCGTGACGGGGAGGTGCAGGCTCACGATGTCGCATTTGGCGAGGAGCTCGTCCATCGATGCCACCCACGTGACGCCGAAAGCGCGCTCCGTTGCCTCGGTGGTGCGGTGACGCTGCGTGTAGTATGTATCCGCATGGCAGACTTTGAGGAGCTCCGCTATGGACTGGCCGATGTTGCCGAAGCCGATGAGCCCGACCTTGCAGTCGGAGAGCGTCTTGAGTGTGCCGTTCGCCATGTAGACGTGCTTCACGTCCGACTGGCGCCCCTCGCGCACGGCGCGGTCGTTGTTTATGACGTCGTGCAGCACGCCGACCATGAGCATGAGCGTCTGCTCCGCGACGGCCTCCGCGTTCATGCCGGCGCAGTTGCACACGGGGATACCGCGCTTGCCTGCCGCCTCGACGTCGATGCAGTTGAATCCGACGCCGTTCGAGTGGATGAGCTTCAGATTGGGCAGCGCGTCGATGAGCTCCGCCGTGACGTCGCCGATTGCGGAGACCGCGATGACATCAGCGTCAGGCATCGCGGCGACGTATTCCGTGGCGGGGAGCCCCGTGTGCATGCTGATTTTGTGCACCGAGCGCGTGAATTCATTGTCCGGCGTGTATTCCCTCAGATTTTCCTCCATGCCGAGATGCAGGAGGTTTATTTTTTTCGTTAATTTCATCAATGCAAGGCCCCTTCCGTTTGGCGTTAATTTGCATATGAAAGTATATAGCAAATAGAAGAGATTTACAATTATATACGAAAATATACATGTATACAGTGAATGTGTATTGTATACATGCAACGCAATGAAAATTTGCAGAAAAATGAAGGAGAATTACGCGCGGTGGAGAATATACTATTATGATAGAAACGTGGGGTGACGACATGGAACGCATTGAGACGGCGGCGGGAAAACTCGATAATGAGAATGAGAAGGACGAGGCGAGGCGGCGCGTCGATTGCGATGAGGAAAATGGCGTGTCAGGCGTCGGCATGGCGCATCGCTCGTCGGTTGAGACGGCGGCGCATATCGACAGGCTCACGCGGTTCAATGGTACGCGCGGGCACGGCTACGCGGCGGAGCAGGCGAACCACATCATAGACCGCATGAGCGGCAAGGGGGCGGCCATCGTCGGCGACAACAACGCGAAAAACGGCGCGGACCGCATGGTGGACGGCAGCCTCATACAGAGCAAATACTATAAAACGGCGGCAGACTCGGTGAATGCGGCGTTCAGCAATGGCACGTACAAGTACGTCGACGCGAACGGCAACGTGATGCAGCTCGAGGTGCCGAGCGACCAATACGACGCGGCTGTGCGCGCGATGGAGCGACGCATAGAGAAGGGCGAGGTGCCGGGCGTCACGGACAAGGGCATGGCGAAAAACATCGTGCGGCGCGGGAATATCGACTACAAGACGGCGGTGCGCATCGCGAAGGCGGGTAACATCGACTCGCTCATGTTCGATGCGGCGAATGCGGCTGTCGTGGCGGGGACGGCGATGGGCGTGTCGGGTGCCATCACGTTCGCGCATGCCGTATGGAGTGGGCGTGATGCGTCTGAGGCGGCGGAGGTAGCGGCGTATGAGGGCATGAAAATGGGCGGCGCGGTATTCGTGGGCTCCGTCATTTCGTCGCAAATCACGCGCACGAGCATCAACAAGGCACTGCTCTCGCCGTCGATAAAGCTTGTGAGGCTATTGCCGCAGAGCGTGAGGAAATCGCTCGTCACGTCGCTCAAAAATGGCTCGATGCTCTATGGCGGCGGCGCGACAAAAGACCTCGCGAAGCTCCTCCGCAGCAATATCATATCGACGGGCGCCCTTATGCTCGTCATGTCGGCGAGCGACATCATGTCGTTTTTCCGTGGGCGCATGTCGGCGGCGCAGCTTTTCAAAAATGTGGCGACGCTCGCGGCGGGCATGGGCGGCGCAGCAGCGGCAGGCGCGGCGGCGGGGGCTGTGCTCGGCCCTGTGGGCTCCGTCGCGGGCGGCATCGCTGGCGGCGCGATTGCGGGCAAGGCGGCACACGGCGCACTCGGTCTCATCATAGAGGATGACGTGAAAAAGATGCTCGACGTCATCAATGACCGCCTCGTGCCGCTTGCACAGGAATACATGCTGAGCCCCGAAGAGCTCGAAATCGTCATAGACGACATGCGGCGCGAGCTCATGGGCGACACGCTCCTTGACATGTTCGCGAGTGCCGACCGTGCAGCGTTCGCCGACGAGCTCATCACGCGCGTCATAGAGCGCGTCACAGCGATGCGCGCCTACATCGTGCTCCCGAGCGACGAAGCGTTCGTTGCGGGCATGGGCCACATAATCGAGCTCGCGGAGACGGACGGCGCGCTGGAGAAGCATTTCGCCGACATGGACGTAAATCCGCAAAAAATAGCAAGTACGCTCATGCATCGCGACGTGTCCGAAAACGCCGCGCGCAAGGCATGGTACGTCACACGCCAGATGAACACCGTCATGACTATGCAGGAGACGGACATGCGCGCGATGAAAATATCTGATGAAAAACATGGGCGCGCCATGACGCAGAACGACGACGATTTGAACAAGGCGCGCAGCGAATTTGATGCATTGATAAATGATTTATGAAATCGATAAAAATATCATACAAATTTTATGAACACATGCATTTTGCGAGCAACATGGACAATTCACATCATTACATTTAGCTAACTTTGCAGAGTGATACCAAAGGAGCAGGGAAATGGATAAAAATCTCGATGTCATAGAAACGGATATATTTTCAAATGACGAAAAAACGGAGATTGCGAACGGCATCGACGCGCTCATCGAGCGGCACAAGACGAACAAGCAGGAAATAAACCGCCTCGTGTTTGAAAGCGTCGCCATGATGACGGAGGGGGACGACGCCGAGGCGCGGCTGAGTTCGAAGGGATTTTTCGCGCGGCTCCTCGGCGGCATCACGGGCAGCAATCAAAAGCTCCAAAACAAGAATAAACGAGAGCCGCGCCGCCGCGCAGTACGCCGCACAGCAGACGCTTCAGCGTCTCGCCGAGCAAAATCTCATGACGTTCGACCTCATCACTGCCGTGAACAACAAGCTCGATGCGTCGATGAACAGCATGAGCGAGGAGTTTCGCCACATTTACAGCGGGCTCGCGAAGTTTCTGCGGCAAAACAAGAGCGAAATGGCACAAATGGAGATGCGCGTGAGCCGCCTAGAAAAAAATGTACGGCTCTTGACGTGGGAAAATTCCATAGAGTACCTAGATTTGGACGGTACGCCATATGCCGAGCTTTCCGTGCCTGCGAAAATTGCCTGCATCGTGCGCGATTTCTACAACATGACGGGCGGCGAGTGGACGACGTCAGAGCTCTTGTTGCTGAAGAAGGCGATGGCGACGGTCGGCATTGAGCCGAGCGTCGATGTGAACTACTATGAAGTGCTGCGCGCGATAGCAAGCGATGAGGTGCTACGTGCGAAGCTTTTTGGCGGCAGCACGGTGCGGTCGATAGATGATCCGTCTTATCTCATCGCGATGGGCGTCATGAAAAAGCTCGACACGCTCGAGGCGGATGAGGCGTATATCGCCGACGGCGTCATGGAGCTCACGGGCGAAAAGGAGCGCACGAAGGTGCTTGATGTGCTCGTCGGGAAATACCTCGAGCGCGCGGCGGGTGTGCGCATCGATGTCAATATGAAATCGTACGACCTCGTGCTCGAGCTGCTTTACAACATCAGCGAAGCAACGGCGGAGCACATCATCACGGGCGGCGATGGAAATGAGGATGCGCCGCAGAGTGACGCGGAGGCGGGCAGTGATGATAATTCGGTCGTGAAGCGCTTTAAAATAACAGATGATGGCGCGATTAACATGAATGAGATAGACTTCAAATTCGTCAAAGATGCCATAGAGAAAAATGAAAATCTTGCTGAGGCATTCAAGAAATGTCGATACCTCGCGGAGCATGATGGATA
The DNA here is from genome assembly GCA_900314765.1 of uncultured Selenomonadales bacterium. Classification (GTDB taxonomy): domain Bacteria; phylum Bacillota; class Negativicutes; order Selenomonadales; family Selenomonadaceae; genus RUG024. The sequence continues at coordinate 6,641 of OMWN01000093.1, forward strand.
TGTGCCGTCGTTCGATGTACTCGGCGAGATGTATGAAGACGGGCTTGGCACAGACGAGGACGAGGAGAAGGCGTTTCATTGGTATAAAAAAGGCGCTGAGGCTGGCGATGCCGAGGCGATGTTAGATACAGGTGATTGCTGCTATTACGGCTACGGCATGGATGAAAATGAGGCTGAAGCGGTAAAATGGTACAAAAAGGGCGCGGAAAATGGCAACGCTGATGCGATGAACATGCTCGGTAAATGTTTTGAAAATGGCAAGGGAACGGAGCCCGATATGCAGGAAGCCGTCTGTTGGTATAAAAAAAGTGCGGAGCGCGGGTGCGTTGAAGCGATGAAGATGCTTGGCGACTGCTATTATTCGGGAAATGGCCTTGAAAAGGACGCAAAAAAAGCCACCTACTGGTATAGAAAAGCAGCTGACGGCGGCGAAATTGAAGCTATGGGGTGTCTTGCTATTAGATATTACAATGGTGAGGGCATAGAGAAGAATGATGTAAAGGCGGTACAATGGCTTGAAAAAGCATCAAGCGGAGGTAACGTTTATGCGATGAATAATCTAGGCTTCTTTTATTTCTATGGTATTGGTACACTGAGGGACTACAAAAAAGCTGCGAATTTGTTCAAAAGTGCTGCTGAAAAAGGTAACACGCAGGCAATGGACAGGCTTGGGTTTTGTTATTGCAATGGCTTTGGCGTGGAGCAAGACTATAAAAAGGCCGTGTATTGGTTCAAATGTGCTACTGAAAAGGGCGATGCTACTGCTATAAGTAATCTTCGTTTGTGCTATAGTCTCGGTTATTGTGCAGAAAAGGACTACAATATTGCGGTCCAGAATTATAAAAATTTTCTACATATGAGTAACACCGGGTCGTTTTGGTATAAGCCCGTTTTGATTTTCGAGTGAGAAATGACAGTTCAAGCACGAATTTAAAATTGTGGAAGTGACTATTTTATAAAATTTCAGCTGTGAATGTATCGGCTTTATGTAAGCGAACGGGGGGACATCATGTCGAAGAAGGAACTGGCGCCGGGGATTTATGAGAGTGTCGTGAGCCGCGATGTGAAGGAAGGGATCACGCAGTTTTCAGAAAATCAAATCCATCTGGGAAATATAGATGCGGCGGAGGCGTCGAAGGTTTTGTCATCGTATCTCACGCATATCATCGCGCGCGGCCTCTCCGACGCGGGCGCGGTGTTTGCGTCGTCTGACAAGGCGGGACAGCTCGCGGGCGAAATCGCGCTGGCAAATAAAATCATCGCGCTCGTGAAGGAGCACACGGACAATGACGAGCTTTCCGGTGAGGAAATCGAACGTCCAGGCAAGGAGCTCCTTGAGATTGCGCCGCAAAATTCGCTCGCGAGCACATCGAAAAGTGAGCATTTGCCTCGCCCTGAGACATCGCTTATCGAGACCTCGCTTTTCACGGGTGCGCGCCACGAGCCGTCAATGGTGCACGAGCTCAAGATGGAAATTCGCTCGGCTGACCGCATCGATATGCTCGTGTCGTTCATAAAATGGAGCGGGCTGCGGCTCATTTACGACGACTTGAAATTTTTCGCGGAGCATGGCGGCAAGCTGCGGCTCATCGCGACGTCGTATATGGGCGCGACGGACGAAAAGGCGATAGAGGCGATGGCAGCGCTGCCTAATGCGAGTGTGCGCATGTCGTACGACACGAAGCGCACGCGTCTTCACGCGAAAGCGTATATTTTCTATCGCGCGACGGGCTATGACACGGCATATATCGGCTCATCGAACATGTCAAGCGCCGCACTCTCGACGGGGCTCGAGTGGAATGTCAAAATCACGCGATACGATTCGCCGAACACGATGGCGAAGGTCGAGGCGACATTTGAGACGTATTGGCACACGGAGGAGTTTGAGCCGTATACGGAGGAGAAGCAGGCGTATCTTCACGAGGCGATTGAGCGCGAGCGTCATCCCGACATGGTCCGCGAGTCAGGCGCCGCGTATTTTTTCGATATTCATCCGTATGGCTATCAGCGACAAATGCTGGAGGATATTGAGCGCGAGCGCATCATTCATGGCAATTATAAAAATCTCATCGTCGCCGCAACTGGCACGGGGAAAACGGTGCTTGCCGCATTCGATTATCGTCGCTTCGTCGAGGGGACGCCGGGGCCGCACAGGCTTCTTTTCGTGGCGCATCGCGAGGAAATTCTCTCGCAAAGCCGTGCGTGCTTTCGAAATATTTTGCGCGATGCAAATTTCGGAGGGCTTTTCGTCGGCAGCGAGCGGCCGACGAGCGATGAGCAGATGGAGCATCTGTTTCTCTCAATACAGACATTTGCCTCGAAAAATTGGACGACACAGACGACACCAGACGCCTACGATTACATCGTTATCGATGAGGTCCATCATGCGGCGGCAAGCTCATACAAGGAAATATTTTCATACTATCGCCCGAAAATTCTCCTGGGGCTCACGGCGACGCCCGAGCGCATGGACGGCGAGGACATCACGGCGTATTTCGGTGGCCGCATCACGTCGGAGCTCAGGCTCCCCGAAGCGATAGACCGCGGCATGCTCGCGCCGTTTCACTATTTTGGTGTCTCCGACCCGATTGACCTGTCGGGGCTCCACTGGACGCGCGGCGGCTATCAGGCAAGCGAGCTAGAAAACGTGTACGTGCTGAACCATGAACTCGCAAAAAGACGCGCGAATGTCATCCTTCGGAGTCTCGACCGCTATGTCACGAATATCAATGATGTGCGCGGGCTCGGATTTTGCGTTTCCCGTGAGCACGCGCGGTTCATGGCGGACTGCTTCAATGCGCACGGCCTCCCGTCATGCGCACTTGCCGCTGAGACGGATGAGAGCGAACGTCATCGCGCAAAAGATGATTTGGCCAAAGGGAAATTGCGCTTTATTTTCGTTGTTGATCTATATAATGAAGGCGTTGACATACCTGCCATCGACACGGTGCTGTTTCTGCGGCCGACGGCGTCCCTTACGATTTTCCTTCAGCAGCTTGGCCGCGGCCTGCGCCTCGCCCCGGGCAAGGAATGTTTGACCGTGCTCGATTTCGTTGGACAAGCCAATAAAAATTATCGTTTTGCTGAGAAATTTGAGGCGCTGCTAAAAAGGACACGTCGCACGCTCACTGAGGAAATCGAAGGCGGTTTTGCATCCGCGCCGCGTGGATCATACATTCAGCTTGAAGAGAGTGCTCAGCGTTATATTCTCGACAACATAAAGGGGCAGCTTTCTGGGCGGAGTGGACTCATTCGAAAGCTTGAGGCATTTCATGAGGAAAGCGATAAGCCACTCACGCTCGAGAATTTTCTCGAATACGCGAGTGTTTCCATAGAGGACATGTACAATGCGAGACTGAAGTCAGGGCTCTATCGTCTTGCCGTCGATGCCGGATGTTATGACGATTTCAGCGAGCCAAACGAGAAAGAGCTCACAGCGTCATTTGCGCGGTTTTCCACGATTGATGATAAGTCGTGGCTCGATTTTTTGGCGCGCACATTGCCCGATTGGATTAGTCTTAAAACATCGACATTTACGGAGGAGGAAGAAAAGCTCCTGCAAATGACGTATTTCACCATTTTCACGGAGAGCCTCGATGCAGAAACGGCATCGATGACAATTCACGAGCGTCTCGCGGATATCGCGACGCACAGTCCGACGCTCATGTGTGAGCTCCGTGAGATTATCGACTACGACATAAATCATCTGCGTACGATGGCGTTGCCTAATAGGCTGCCATTCGTGACGCCGCTCCGCGTCCATGCCCACTACACGCGCAACCAAATTTGTGCCGCGCTCGATATGCTGCGGCCGAATGCGCTGCGCCAAGGTGTCTACTATGCGAAGGACAAGCACTGTGATTTTTTCCTCATCACGCTGAATAAAAGCGAGAAGGACTACTCGCCATCGACGATGTACCGCGACTATTCCATGAACGAGCATCTTTTTCACTGGGAGTCGCAGAGCACGACGTCTGATACCTCGCCGACAGCCAAGCGGTATTTCGAGCATAAAAAAATAGGGCACAGCATCCTGTTGTTCGTTCGTGAATACGACAGAGACAAGCAGGGCACTGCGCCCTATATGTTCCTCGGCACGGCGGAGCACGTGAGCCACAGCGGCAGCCGCCCCATCAGTATCGTCTGGCACCTCGATGATCCGATACCTGCGGAGTTCATGGCCGCGACAAATAAGCTCGTAAATGAATAAGCATGTGCTTTGCGTTGGTGTATATTTTTTGCGATGTGGATAATTGACGAAAGCGCAATACGTGGTATAATAAAAACAGAAGGGCGCACCGGTAAACGGTCAGCCCCAAATGATTAGGTTAATGAGATAGCCGCCTCAGTCGGGATGCTGGAGGGCGGCTTTTCTCATGCTTTGATTGAAACTATTGTCAAAAGCAAAAGGACCAAGAATGCTAAAAAATCGTATAGCGTCATAGGCCTTCGCCCCCTTTCAGGGGCTGAGAATTGACCGCCTACCGTTAGGCACGCACCTTCCACATTGGATTATATCATAGATTTGTGCTTATTTACTAGCATAATATTTGCGATGGCATATATTTTTGCGATGTGGTTGATTGACGAAAGCGCAATACGTGGTATAATAAAAATAGAAGGGCGCACCGGTAAACGGTCAGCCCCAAATTATGTTAGCTTTGAGAAAGCCGCCTCAGCTGGGGAACTGTAGGGCGGCTTTTCTCATGCTTTGATTGAAACTATTGTCAAAAGCAAAAGGACCAAGAATGCAAAAAATCATATAGCGTCATAGGCCTTCGCCCCCTTTCAAGGGCTGAGAATTGACCGCCTACCGTTAGGCACGCACCTTCCGCATTGGATTATATCATAGATTTGTGCTTATTTACTAGCATAATAT
>OMWN01000066.1 GCA_900314765.1 uncultured Selenomonadales bacterium
CATCGTGACAAAGGTTATGAGCAGATTTTCTTGATTTAGGACATTGCTTATGAGCAATGCCACGACAAATGATGTTAGCTACTACATTATAGTTATGCAGATTGATTGAAAGAGAGTGATTTCCATGAGCGATTTTGGCGGGCTTGGCATTTTCTTTGTCATCGCGCTCGTATTCCCAGTGATGGCTCTGATACCGGCTTTCATATTGCAGCCTCGCCAGCCGACGCGCGAGAAGGGCATACCGTACGAGTGCGGCGTCGACACGGAGGGCAAGACGTACGTGCAGTTCCGCGCGGGCTATTTCATGTACGCGCTGGTCTTCATCGTTTTCGACATCGAGACGGTCTTCCTCTATCCGTGGGCTGTCCGCTTCGGCGAGCTCGGCCTGTTCGCGCTCATAGAGATGTTCATCTTTGTCGGCATTCTCGCCGTCGGGCTTTGGTACGCATGGCAGAAAGGGGCACTTTCATGGAAGTAGTAGATATTGTACCGCCAGTGCTGAAAAATAACGTCGCTGTGACGACGATAGACAAGCTTTTCAAATGGGCGCGCGGCAACTCGATCTGGCCGCTGTCGTCCGGCCTCGCGTGCTGCGCCATCGAAATGATGAGCTGCGCTGCGGCTCGCTTTGACCTCGCGCGCTTTGGCTACGAGGTGTTTCGTGCGGGCCCGCGCCAGTCGGACCTGCTCATTGTCGCGGGCACGCTCACGTGGAAGATGGCGCCGCCGCTCGTGCGTCTCTACGAAGAGATGCCTGAGCCGAAATACGTCATCGCGATGGGGAGCTGCGCAATCGGTGGCGGCCCATTCGCGGACTCGTACTCCGTCGTCAAGGGCATAGACGAGGTGCTGCCCGTCGATGTGTACATCCCTGGTTGCCCGCCGCGCCCCGAGGCACTCATCGACGGCATGCTGAAGCTCAAAGAGAAAATCATGCACCCCGAGCGCGTTGCGGAGTCGCGCAAGCAATTTGTTCGCAGTATAGATGTAGAGAAAATCGAGGAGGCGAACGCATGAAAAATTATATAGATGCGTCGCTGCTCGATGTGCTTAAAGGGAAATTCCCGACCATCGAATATGACACCGAGGCGAAGGAGCCAGCCGTCTATGTGCCGGCCGATGTGTTGCTTGCGTTCATGGCGTTCGTCAAGACGAATGACAAATTCCTTTTCGACAGGCTCGAGAATGTGACGGCGGTCGATTATAAGACGTATTTTGAAATGGTGTATCATCTTTTCGCTTGGAATCAGAGCCCGATTGATGCCGAAATTGAGCGGAAGAATGAGTACGAAAACATGTGGCTCACGGTGAAGGTGAAGATTGATAACCACGACGCGCCAGCCGTGCCGTCGGTCACGAGCGTTTTCCCGAGCGCCGAGTACGAGGAGCGCGAGGTGTACGACCTTATGGGCATCACGTTCACGGGTCACCCCGACCTTCGCCGCATCCTGCTCGCGGATGACTTCACGGGTCACCCGCTCAGGAAAGACTACAAGGAGATAGCGCCGCCGTACACGCCGCGCGTTCGTCGCGAGGGAGGCAAGATCATCTATGAATGAGTTTGAGACAAATGAGCAGCCGAGGACAGAGACATACGTGCTCAACATGGGCCCGCAGCATCCGTCGACGCATGGCGTGCTGCGCGTGGAGCTCGAGCTCGACGGCGAGCGCGTTATCAAAGTCCGCCCCATCATGGGCTATCTCCATCGCGGCATAGAAAAGCTCATGGAGTCGCGCACGTATTTCCAGTGCTCGCCGTACACGGACAGGCTCGACTACATATCGTCGATGAACAACAACTACGGCTACTGCAAGGCTGTCGAGGAGCTCTGCGGCATCGAGCCGCCGCCGCGCGCGAACTACATCCGCGCCATCTGCGCCGAGCTGAACCGCCTCTCGAGCCACATGGTCTACATCGGCTCGCTCGCGAACGATGTCGGCGCCGTGACGGGCATGCTCTACACGTTTCGCGACCGCGAGGACATCCTCGACATATTTGATTTGCTGTGCGGCGCGCGCCAGACGTGCAACTACATCCGCATCGGCGGCGTGGCGCAGGACATCCCAGCAGGCTTCGATGAAAAGGTCAGAAAATTTCTCGACCGCGTGCCGGATTTTTTGAAGGAATACAGCGATCTCCTCGAGAGCAATGAGATTTTTCAGATTCGCTTGAAGGACGTCTCCGTCATGACGGCGCAGGAGGCAATGGACTGCGGCATGACGGGACCAAACTTGCGCGCCACGGGCGTGCCGTTCGACGTCAGAAAAGTGGACGGCTACGGCGCGTACCCAGATTTCGATTTCGATGTGCCCACAGGCGAGCACGGCGACAACTGGGACCGCTACGAGGTCAGATACAAGGAAATGTTTGAAAGCGCAAAAATCATTCGCCAGGCGCTCGACGGCATGCCGGAGGGCGACTATATGGCGAAGGTGCCGAAGATGCTGCGCCCGCCGAAGGGCGAGGTATTCAGCCGCACGGAGGGCACGCGCGGCGAGCTCGGGTTCTACATCGTGAGCGACGGCACGAATAAGCCGTACCGCGTGCACATCAGGCGCCCGTCGTTCGTCAGCATGCAGGGGCTCAACCCCATGTGCCGTGGCGGCCTCATCGGCGATGCCATTGCGGCGTTTGCCTCGATTGACCCGCTGATGGGCGAAGTGGACTGCTGAGGGAGGGGCATTGATGGAAACTGGAATCGTAATGACAGTCGCGAATCTCATTCGCGGCATCCTCATGCTCATCCTGGGCAATGAATTCATCGTGAGCGTCATCATGAAGCTCATCGGCATTGGTGCGATGATTGGCGTCATATCGTTCGCGGCCATACTTTTCACGTACACTGAGCGCAAAGTCTGCGCATTCATACAGGTCCGCCTCGGCCCTAACAGGGTCGGCCCGCGCGGCCTGCTGCAGCCGATCGCCGACATGCTGAAGCTCATGAGCAAAGAGGACATCATCCCGTACGGCGTCGACAGGGTCGTCTGGGCGCTCGCGCCGATGGTCCTTTTCGTGCCGTCGGCGCTCGCTTACGCGTTCTTCCCGTTCGATGACGGGGCGATTTTCGCTGACGTGAATGTCGGTATCTTCCTTTTAATAGCGATTTCGTCGCAGTCGGTGCTGACGTTCCTCATGGCGGGTGTCGCGTCGAACAGCAAATACGGCATGATTGGCGCCATGCGCGCCGTCGCGACGTCGCTCTCGTATGAGGCGCCGATGGTGTTCTCGCTCCTCGGCATCGTGATGATCACAGGGTCTCTCCGCATGAGCGACATCGTCGCGGCTCAGCAAAATACGGTATGGTTCATCGTGCTGCAGCCGATTGCTTTTCTTATTTACCTCACGACGTGCTTTGCCGAGACGAACAGGACGCCGTTCGATTTCGTCGAGTGCGAATCGGAAATCGTCGCGGGCGCATTCACCGAATACAGCGGCATGCGCTGGGCACTGTTCTTCCTCGCCGAGTACGCTAATCTCCTCTCCATATCCGTGCTGACGACGACATTTTTCCTTGGCGGCTGGTCTGGCCCCATACTGCCGGGCTTCGTTTGGTTCTGGCTGAAGACGATTTTCATGCTGATGATCTTCCTGTGGATTAGGTGGACATTCCCGCGTGTGCGCATTGACCAGATGATGTCGTTCGGCTGGAAAGTGCTCCTGCCGCTCGCGCTCGTCAACGTCCTTTTCACGGGCGTCGGCATATATATCAATCGTTTCATGTGAGGAGGCTGAATGATGATAGGTGAAGGACTCCTCACGGGCATGAAGGTCACGCTCGGCCATTGGTTTGGCAAAAAGGTGACGTTCTGCTACCCAGAGGAAAAAATCACGATGACCGAGAGATTTCGCGGCGGCCATCTTGCGATGGATTACAAAAAATGTATCGGCTGCCAGCTTTGCGCGATGGCGTGCCCAAACAAGGCGATTACGCTGAAATCGGTGCAGGACGCCGTGAAAAGGCGTCACATCACGAGCTATATTCACGACGTGGGACGTTGCCTCTACTGCAATCTCTGCGTCGAGGCCTGCGCGACAAAGGCGCTTTACTGGGACAAAGAGTATGCGTGCTCGTCGTGGAACAGGGAGGACATGTATCATCAGGTGCTGACCGATGACGACATGAAGTTCCTCGACACGGCGATGGAGCAGTCAAAGGTGCTCGCCGTCGAAAAGGCGAAAAAGGCCGCTGAGCTCATAGCGAAAAAGAAAGCAGAGGAAGCGGAAAAAGCCAAGGCTCAAGCGCAAAACGAAGCGCAAAAGCCTGCGGCAGCCAGTGAAAAACCTGCTGATAAACCAAAAGAAAAGCCGATAGAAAATCATGATGGGGAGGCGAAGCCTGTTGACTGATGTTTTATCATTCATTCACTTTATCGTGAATGGCGTCATGGATTTCCTCGTCTCCATCGGCGCGCCTGACCTCATCATGGCGGGCATATTTTATCTGATGGCCGCCGTCACGGTGCTCTCGGCGCTCGGTGTCGTGCTCATGAGAAACGTCGTGCACAGCGCGCTCATGCTGACGGCGTCGTTCATCGGCGTCGGCTGCCTCTACATCTACATGAACGCCTCATTCATGGGCGCGGTGCAGTTCCTCGTCTACGGCGGCGCCGTCGCCGTGCTCATCGTCATGGCCATCATGCTGACACGGCGCCCCGACATGGCGCATTCCAATCCGTCACGTGGCGCGCTCCATCAGCTCGGCGCGGCAATCGTCGCAGCCGTGTTCTGCCTCGTGATGCTCATCGTATCGATGGCGTCGCCATTCAGGACGGAGGCGAGCCACCTCGGCGACGAGGTGAAGGGCATCGCCGACCTCATGCTGACGGAGTACGTTTTGCCGTTCGAGGTTGCGGCGGTGCTGTTGCTCATTGCGATGATTGGCGCCATCATACTCGCGAAGGGGGTGAGTGAGAATGACGCTTGACATACTTCACCCATTCTCCATCACCTTCATGGACATGATGAATTTCGCCACGCACATCGGGCTCGCGCATTTCCTGCTTTTGTCGGCGGTGCTCTTCGCGATTGGCCTTTTTGGGCTCCTCACGAAGCGCGGCATCATCCCCGTGCTCATGTGCATCGAGCTCATGCTCAACGCCGTGAACATCAATCTCGTGGCGTTCAATCACTACATGCCCGTCGATGACTACTCGGGCGAGCTCATGGCGATATTCGCCGTGGCCGTCGCGGCCTGCGAGGTCGCGATAGGCGTTGCTCTCGCTTTTCGTATCTACAGGGATCGCGGCACGGTCAATGTCGACGACCTCAATTCGCTTAAGGGTTAAGGAGGCATTTGAATATGGATTTTGCATTGACACATGCCTACCTGATACCGCTTTTGCCGGCACTCGCGTTCGTAGTGATACTCGCGTTCACGCGCCTCGACAAGAAGAAGTCGGCGGCCATCGCCATATCGATGATGAGCGTGAGCTTCGTGCTAGCCCTGCTCACGGCGGGCGCTGTCCTCACGGACCATCTCGTCATGTCCGCCACGTACATCGCGAAAGCCGTATGGGTGACGATAGGCGGCATACCGATTTCCATGGGCATGCTCGTCGACCCACTCACGGCCATGATGCTGTTCGTCGTGACGACGGTCTCGCTCCTCGTTCAGATTTACTCGATCGGCTACATGGCGCACGACCCAGGCGCGGGCAGGTTTTTCGCGTTCCTCTCGCTCTTCTCGGCGTCCATGCTAGGCCTCGTCATCTCCGTGAGCTTCATCCAGATGTATGCGTTCTGGGAGCTCGTCGGACTCTGCTCGTATCTCTTGATAGGCTTCTACTACTACAAAGACTCCGCGCGTGAGGCCGCGAAAAAAGCGTTCATCACGACGCGCATTGGTGACTTTGGCATGCTCCTCGGCATCATCGCTTGCCAGGTCGCGTTCGGCACGGTGGACTTCATGGAGCTCCGCTCAATCGTCCCACAATACGTCTGGTCGTCGGGCACGAGCTTCCTCACCATCGTCGGCATCCTGCTTTTCATCGGGCCAATCGGCAAATCAGGCCAGTTCCCGCTTCACGTCTGGCTGCCAGACGCGATGGAGGGCCCGACGCCTGTGTCGGCGCTCATTCATGCCGCGACGATGGTCGTCGCCGGTGTCTATCTCGTCGGCCGCGCCTACTTCATTTTCAGCCAGCTGCCGATTGTCATGGAGATTATCGCCTGGGTTGGCGGCTTCACCGCAATATTCGCGGCGTCTATCGCCATCACGCAGAGACCTTTTAAGAAAATCCTCGCCTACTCGACCATCAGCCAGCTCGGCTACATGATGCTCGCGCTTGGCGTCGGTTCGCTCACGGCGTCGATGTTCCACCTCATGACGCACGCGTTTTTCAAAGCGCTGCTGTTCCTCTGCGCGGGCGCTGTCATCGAGGCGATGAATGACGAAGCCGACATATTCAAAATGGGCGGACTCCGTCATCGCATGCCGACGACGTTTGCCTGCATGACGATTGGCGTGCTCGCCATCAGCGGCATACCGCCATTCGCGGGATTTTTCTCGAAAGACATGATACTCGCCGCCGCGCGGGAAGTCAGCATGCCGCTCTACATCATCGCGACCATCACGGCGTTCATGACGGCGTTCTACATGGCGCGCCTGCTCTTCGTCGCATTTCTCGGCGATGTGAAGGACGACTGCCCTGCCGAGGAGACGAATGCGTTCATGCGCTGGCCGCTCGTCGTGCTCGCCGCGCTCTCCGTCGTGAGCGGCGCCGCTGGTCACTTCCTCGACTTCGGCGAATGGATACACTACGGGCCATACCATGAGGAGGCCATCGACCCTGTGATAGCGGGCGTGTCAATCGTGCTGACGCTCATCGCCTACGGCCTTGCCTACGAGATTTATGTCAAAAAAAGGTGGTCAGCGATGGAAATCAGCCATCGTCTCGGCTTCATCTATACGCTTTCGTATAACAAATACTACGTTGACGAATTCTATGCGCTCGTGCGCGGCGCGTTCATCGACGGCCTCGCCGCCGTGTGCTATTGGCTCGACGTCCACGTCGTGCAGGCCATACTCGACGGGCTTGCGCACGTCGTGAGCCTCGTCTCCGAGATACTCTCCATCGCGCAGAATGGCCAAGTGCAGCGCTATGTCGCCGTGTTCTACTGCGGCGTCATCGTGCTCGCGCTCTATGGCATCTACTACGCCGTGCGTGTGCTCGGCATTTTGGGAGGTGCGTTCTGATGGGATTTCCAATACTGACGACCATCTTCCTTTTGCCGCTCGCAGCGGCACTCATCATCAGCTTTTTGCCGCGCGGCGCTCATGACACCGTGCGCCACGTAGCGGCGGGCGGCACGGCGCTTGCGCTCATCTTGACGATCGTCTGCTACGTGAACTACGACATTACGGCGGGCGGCATCCAGTTCATGGAGCGCGTGCCGTGGATTACCGACCTCGGCGTCTCGTATGCTGTCGGCGTCGATGGCATATCGTTGCCGATGCTCCTCATCACGAATGCGATTGCGCTCTCAGCCGTCTGCAATTCGTGGCACATCGAGAAGCGCACGAAAGAATTTTACATTCTCCTGCTTTTGTTCGTTGCGGGGCTCATCGGCACGTTCCTCGCTTGTGACCTCTTCATATTCCTGCTCTGCTACGAGGTCGTCGTCATACCTGTCTACATACTGATACTGATATGGGGCAGCACGCGGCGCATCACGAAGGAGTACGGCGCCATGAAGCTCACGATGTTCCTTTTGATGGGCTCAGGCATGATGCTCGTCGGCATCGTCTCCATGTACCTCATGGCGTACCCAGCGGGGCAGAGGACGTTCGATTTTGGCGGCCTCATGCTCGCGACGCAGATGGGGCACTTCAGCGAAGGCTTCCAGATTTTTGCGTTTTTCCTGCTGCTCTTGAGCTTTGGCTCGCTCATCACGCTTTTCCCGCTGCACAACTGGTCGCCTGATGGCCATGCCTCGGCGCCGACCGCCGTCTCGATGCTCCATGCGGGCGTCCTCAAAAAGCTCGGCGGCTACGGCCTCATCCGCATCGGCCTCTTGATACTGCCGCTCGGCGCGCGCTTTTGGGCACCACTCATCATCGCGCTTGCGGCAATCACAGTGATTTATGCGGGCTACATTGCGCTCGCGCAAAAAGATCTCAAATACATCATCGGCTACTCGTCCGTCTCGCACCTCGGCTACATCGCGCTCGGCTTTGCCGCGCTCAATGTCGTGAGCCTCTCGGGTGCCGTCGCGAATATGGTGGCGCACGGCATCATGGCGGCGCTCTTCTTCGCGCAGATTGGCTACATCTACGAGAAGACGCACCTTCGCAGTGTGCCGGAGCTCGCGGGTCTCGCGCACTACATGCCGCACCTCACGTTCGGCTTCATGCTTGCGGGCCTCGCGTCCGTCGGTCTGCCGGGTCTCTCGGGATTCGTCCCCGAGGTCACGATATTTATCGGTACGATGAAGGTCTACCCCGTGTGCGCGGTCATTGCCATCGCGGGCATCATCATCACGGCGCTCTACATCCTGCGCATGCTCGCAAAGCTCCTCTTTGGTCCAGCTGTGCCGAAGTTCGCGTCCGTGCCCGATGAGCATGGCGTTGACCTCGTGCCGCTCATCGTGCTTGGCACGCTCATCGTCGTGTTCGGCATATTCCCAGACCTTTTGATGGGCGTCATCCGCTCGACGATACTGCCGCTCGAGCCCATGCTCGACGACATCAGCACGGCGCCGACGATACTCGATGGCTTCTCGTACGCGATTGGAGGTGGCTTCTAAATGATGATGATGAATTTCGCGGCAATCACGACGGAGATAGGCATCGTCATTTTGATGCTTGTGACGCTCGTCATGGACCTCCTCTTAGGGCGTGGCAAATCCCGCGCGCCCGTGGCGTATGTCACGGCCATCGGTCTATGTGCGCTGCTCGTCTACACGTTCGGCCTCTATCACGGTGACCGCTCGCTGACATTTTTTGCGCAGCTGTTCATCGTTGACAACTACGCCATATTCTTCAAGCAAGTCTTCATTGTCGGCATGATATTCACCGTGCTTTTCTCGCTCGACTACGCGAGAAAATGCATCCACTATCAAGGCGAATTTTACACGTTGCTGCTCTCGGCGCTCCTCGGCATGTGCACGCTCGCCTCGGCGAATGACTTTGTCACGTCGTTTGTCGGGCTCGAGCTCATGACCGTGTCGTTCTACGCGCTCGTTGGATTTCGCATGGACCCGACTGGCACGGCGACGTCGGGTGAGGCCGCTGTGAAGTACCTCATATTCGGCGCGGCGTCGTCGGCAGTCATGCTCTACGGCATCAGCCTCGTCTACGGCGCGACAGGGAGTCTCGTATTCGCGGCCATGAGCCGCAATATTCACCTCTACTACGCCGCGGGCCTCGTCGGTGCCGTCATGGTGATTGTCGGATTCTTCTTCAAGCTCTCCGTCATACCGTTTCACATGTGGGCGCCTGACGTCTACGAGGGCGCGCCGACGCCTGTCACCGCGCTGCTCGCGATGGGCTCGAAGGCGGCAGGCATCGCCGTCCTCATGCGCGTCATGTACACGGCGTTCCCATTCATCGGCTACTACTGGCTGCCGCTCATCGCGATATTCTCTGCAATCTGCATGATATTCGGCAACATCATGGCAATTCATCAGACCGATGTGAAGCGCATGCTCGCGTACTCGTCAATCGCGCAGGCAGGCTACATGATGGCGGGCATGGCAGTCGCCAACGCCGCAGGCATGAAAGCCGTCATGTTCTACGCGATGCTCTATGTGTTCGCGAATGTCGGCGCGTTCGCAGTGCTCTGCGTCGTTGACACCGAGCGCGGCGGTACCGACAGGCGAGACATCACGGGACTCGCGCAGGCGTCGCCGATACTCGCGGCCGTCATGACCGTCTCGCTCCTCTCGATGGCGGGCATCCCGCCGACCGCAGGATTCTCCGGCAAGCTCTACATATTCACCGCCGTCGTCGATGGCGGCTATCTCTGGCTCGCCGTCGTCGGATTTGTCATGTCCATGATTTCCGCCTACTACTACCTCCTCGTCGCGAAAGCCATGTATCGTGACCTCGCCGCAGGAGAAGAGTGGCGCGCCGAGCCCATCGCTGTGCCAATGCTCGCCAAAATCACAGCCGCAGCCGCTGTCATCATCACCCTCGGCATCGGCATCTACCCCGAGATACTCGCGACCATGACAAACATCGCATCACAGACATTCATGAGATAAATATGGAATCAAAAAACACTCGCTTTGATGGCGGGTGTTTTTTTGTATGGGCGCGGTGGTGAAGAAAAATCAAAACCCTCTCCGCCTCGCATTCGCTCGCGCAAACATGCCGCTGGCATGTTTGCCCCCCAAAGTGGGAGGCTGGCGCTACAGATACTGAGATTATTTACTCAAGCCAAAACGATTAACTTGTGACAATATAATTTCACTTTTCGTTGTAAGTTGGAATCGTTTAACTTGCCATGCCTGTAAAATGAGTAACTGATGTTCAATAAAGGCTATCCTTGTCTCCATTTAAAATGAAAGACTGTCGTTAACTCTTTATCACATCGTAAAGCATTGCTTTCGTGTTGCCTCCCACTCTGGGGGAGGTGCCCCCGCAGGGGGCGTAGAGGGTTAATCAATTCTTTAATCTTTTCAAAACCTTCGCTAATGAGTACAATGTGAGTAACAACTTCATGTGCAACCGAAGAAAGCGAGTGAGCAAAAATGACAGCAGCATTGGCAAGACAGCGCGCAAAAGAATTCATCGACGAACTTCCAGACGACAGCATTGACGATATGCTTGCCGTGATGAAAAGCGCATGGGAAATGACGCTCAGAGCGAGAAGACCACAGCCGAAGGAACTCCTCGACATGTCAAAAATGACAGAAGAAGAAATTGATGCCGAGCTTGAAAAAGGATATCAAGACATGTTGGCAGGACGCGAGATACCGATAGATGTTGCTGTTGCGGAAATGAAGAAAAAGTATGGGATTGAGCTATAGATAAACATATCGTTAAAAATAATGAGACGAAATGTGTGTTTAGTCCGCCCCTTGAGGTGATAAGAGAGTTAGTGCATTCAGCACTTACTCTCTCACATCCAACGAAGTCGGTGGCGGGCGTTGACATGCCACTGGCATGTCAACCGCTTGCGCGGTGGTGGGGTGACTTTAACGGTGTGAGAATTTTTAAGTGAAGTACAATAAAAATTATAGTTTTCCTCTGTTGTAGCGGAAGACTAACATTCACTTTTCATCACATCGTAAAGCATTGCTTTCGCGTTGCCTCCCACTCTGGGGGAGGTGCCCCGCAGGGGCGGAGAGGGTTCGCTTTTAAATGAATTTTTACTGATTCATTCCACTATTTAAGTCAGCTTCAATAAATCCCATCTATCCCTTGCATAAAAATCCCATCGCCAAAATCACAAATTTTCCCTTTTATCGCAAAATAATCTGATTTTTTCATTCTTTTTGCTTGCGATTTGAGTCGCAAAAGTGTTATAATGCCACTTGACAGGAAAGACCGTGGTAGGTCGGCTGTCATTGCCAATGCTGATTGGACGAGGCAGACATCGAGGAAACGTGGACACTCTTTAGAACCCTCTGACAAGACGCGGCGGCAGCCACATTTTTTATCTTTTATTTCTATTTAGGAGGAGTTCTTAATCATGAAAAAGACACTCGTTTCCGCTCTTACGACTGCTCTCGTAGTCGGTGCAGCATCCACTACTTTCGCTGCTGCAAATCCTTTCGAGGATGTTCCTGCTGATCACTGGGCATACGATGCTGTTGCACAGCTCGCTGCTGACGGTGTCATCGAGGGCTATGGCGACGGCACGTATCGTGGCGACCAGGAAATCACCCGCTATGAGATGGCTCAGATGGTTGCTCGTGCTATGGCAAAGAGCGGCGTCAGCGATGCTGACAAGGCAATGATCGACAAACTTGCTGCTGAGTTCGCTGATGAGCTCAACAACCTCGGCGTCCGTGTTGCAGCTCTCGAGAAGAAAGTTGACAACGTAAAATGGACTGGCAAACTCCGTTATCGCTACATCAATCGTAGCTTGGAGAGCAACAATGACAACGAAAAAGGTAGCGCAAAAACTAACCAGTATATCCTTCGTCTCGAACCAAAGATGACGATTAATGAGCACTGGACAGGCAAGGCGCGTATTGATTATGGTAACTCTCAGTCAAAGCGCGACTTTGCTACAGCTCAGAATCTTGATGGTGATGACCTCACTGTTGATCGTATATATGCAGAGGGCAAATATGGCAATACCACTATTGACCTTGGTAAATATCCTCAGAAGACTCAGGCTGATTATGGTATGATTCTTGACGAGCGTATCGCTGGTGCAGGTGTCACGACTGGCAATCAGGTTAAGGTAGGTCTCTATGCGGGTCGTATCAACTTGAATGACCATTCTGTATTTGCAAATAAGACTAAAGATAATCCAGAGCAGGCTGCAAGTTTGCAGGGCATAGAGGTTTATAACAACCGTTCAGACAAGTTCACTTGGGGCGTTGGCTATATGCACGTCTCTAACGAGAGCATCTTTGATACAAAGGGGCTTTCGCAAAATTATTTTGGCGATAAAGATGCAAACATCTTCAATGTTGGTCTCGGTTACAAATTCAATGATAAACTTGGTCTGACTGCTGCTTATGCAAAGAACACTTCTGTTGATAGCGATGCTGCAAAACTGGACGGTCGCAGTGCAGATGACAGCACGTTCACTCAGTCTTACAACTTCCAGCTCGATTATGCTGGTGCAAAGGCTAACAAGCCAGGCAGCTGGGGACTCTATGCAGCATATCGTCATCTCGGCAACCTCGCAACGCTTGAAAGCACTTACACTGAGAATGGTCCAGTCTATGCAGGTGACAGAGGCTGGGAATTCGGCGGTAGCTGGACGCTTGTGAAGAACGTCCTTTGGAAAGCTGCATATTTCACAGGCAATCAGATAAAGAATGGTCAGGGCGTCAACACTGTCTGGACAGAGCTCAACCTCCTCTTCTGATTTAGCCCTATCCCGCGCACAAGCGCAGACAATCTAGACTCACATCCTCGCAAAGAGGACCGAAATAAAACAAAACCCCGACGACATCGCCGGGGTTTTGTTTTGCGTGGATGATTATTGACATTTGTGGCAAAAAATGCTAAATTAAACATAAAGAGAGGCACCGCCGATAGACGGTTAGCCCGAATGGTGCTTAATCACAAAAGTGACCGCGACCTGTGGCTGGGGCGGTCACTTTTGCGTTTTATGGCTGTTTAACCCTACGGCGTAGCCGAGACCGAAACAGCCGACACAAAGGCCGAGAAGTCCAATCATGGCTTCCAGAGTTAACACGCGCATCCCCCCTTTTACTGTGAAGTATTGGAGAGCCGCATCCCTCCCTTCGTATTGATATAGTCAAACGAATGAAGGGCATAACCGCCTACCGTTATGGCAGTGCCTAGGGTTAAGTATAGCAATCTGTGAAGTGGATTGCAATAGAGATAGAATCATCGGCAACTATGACTTTTCATGTGCGTGAATGTTTATTGACATTTGCGCTGAAAAATGATAAATTAAACATAAAGAAAGGCACCGCCGATAGACGGTTAGCCCAGATTAGTCAATCACAAAAGTGACCGCAACCTATGGCGAGGGCGGTCACTTTTGCGTTTTATGAGCGTTGAAACCCATCATATAACCAAGACTGAAGAACCCGACGCAAAGGGCGAGAAGTCCAATCGCAGCTTCAAGAGTTAACACGCGCATCCCCCTTTACGTTCATAGTACAAGTAAGCTATGTAGTATTGGAGAGCCGCATCCCTCCCTTCGTATTGATATAGTCAAACGAATGAAGGGCATAACCGCCTACCGTTATGGCAGTGCCTA
>OMWN01000087.1 GCA_900314765.1 uncultured Selenomonadales bacterium
CCTGTATTCGTGATATGCACTTTTTGGAAAGAGTCATAAAATACCTGTGAGCGCAGGATGAGCTTCACGTATTCAAGCTGACGCAACTTGTATGGCTTCTTCATCAAGCGCTGCATGAGCTTTGATGCGCAGAGGTGCCGCCCCCCGTCGCTGTCGACGAGCCCGAGATACCGTGCCGCATTTGAATAGTATTCTGCTTGGCGCGGCGTAAAGCTGTAGCGTTCGGCGATTTCCGCTTTTGTCATCGGCGCTTCCGCGAGCATCTCCGCAAGGTTGATGATGCGCCACATCTTGTCAGCCTGCGGGAATGGGACGCCCTTCGGCTCACCATGCAACCGTACCTGTGTCGCCGCCTCATAGATGTCTGCGATGCGGATATTCGTATCATCGAGGCTATAGTGGCCGTGCCGGATCACATGTAGTGAATTGTAGTCCTGCAAATCGCGGAAGCCGTACTCGATGAGGTGATAGATGCCATTGGAGTACATGAAAAAGACCGTCCGCACGGGCTTCTCGATGCGCTGCTGCCACGTGCGCATGGGGTAGTAGAGCTGGCGCACGAGGAAATCATCGTAGACGAAATTCTTCGCTTCGATGAGAATCAGGGAATTGGGGCTCTCGAAACCGGCGTCGATCTCGATCTGCGAGTTCTGCACGTGCACGTCCTGCGTGCCGCCGCCGACGCGGTTCACATGAAAGGAAAAAATATCGGACTTCATGCGTCCCGAGACGGTGGCGTAGAGCGGGCATTCGCCGAGGAACGCCGTGAGGATGCCGCCGATTTCGGCCGTGTTGATGGCGATGGTCTCGCTTGGAACCGCGTTGATGTCGAGCGACTGGAGGTCATGCTCCCACGCAATGTGCCGGATGTCGCTGCTCTTCGGATTTGTCAATACTTCGTCGAACGGCTCATAGAGCTCCATCGGCGCGATGAGGTACGAGCCGCGCGTTTCGGGCAGGATGGCTAGATGGTTTTGCTTGAACAGCTGCGGCCGGTCGTTCGCATGGTCGATCTTCGTCATGAGGCGCGGCTCGCGGATCGTCTTGATCTCCGCCGCCGTCAAGCGGCAGCATCCATCCCGCCGGACATGGTCGAGGACATGATACTTTTCCTCGACGAGATTCCACGAATCACTAATCGAGAGCTTTGGTTTCGTTGCAGTCCCCTGCTTTGCCATGTCGGTTGCCTCCCCTTGCATATTCAGTCGTTCGTGATGATCACTTCCGTGCCGCGCCGATGCGCGCCGTCGGAGTTGATTGCCCGCCGCACGGACACTTCCCGTATATGGAAATCGTGATACAGTGAGTGGATAAAATCGGTGTTGTGATTCGTCAACATGCAATGACAGCCGCGCTGATCGAGGTCGCGAAACACATGAGCAAGCCGTTCGTGATCCTCTGTGGAGAATCCGTTCGCCGTATAACGATCGAACGTTGTTTCTTTCAAAGGCACATACGGGCTATCAAGAAAGACGAAATCGTCACAGCTGGCCGTCTCAAGCGCCTCCTCGAAATCCTTGCAAAGAATCTCTGTCTCTCGCAAGACATTGCCATCTGCAACGAGAATTTCCTCCGGCGTGCTCGGCCCCGTCTGATGGTTCGAAGGACTGTTATACTCCCCCCTGCGATTCTGCCGATAAAGGCCGTTGAAGCTGTGCTTCGAAAGAAAAATGAAAATCGCGGCAAGCTGGGAATCGTACTCCTTCCGCTTCATCTTCTCGTTGAACAAGCTGCGCACTTCATAAAAATACGGCTCGCCAAGATCAGAGATCGCTTCATCCAAGAGACGAAGTTGCTGATTCACAAGCACCGCATTCTTTTTCAATTGCTGGTATGTATTGATCAGAGCTGGGTTGATGTCATTAATGACGGCATCCGCAGGGCGCAGGTCAAAAAAAAGCGCTCCGCCGCCAACGAACGGCTCAAAATAGCGTCGATAGTTTGCTGGCATTATTTCACGTATCGTCGGAAGCAACTGCGTTTTCCCACCAAGCCACTTCACAAACGGTTTGACAGTATTCACGCGCTTGTTTCCTCCTCAGTTGTTATCCGTGCATAGGCATCATAAAAATCTGGAGACTCGTCATACATCATGCGATACACATAATCTTCCACATGTTTATGATGAGATGCGTCTACCGATGCAAGTGTCTGGAACAGCTGATGTGTCGCAAAGCTGTTTTCGCCGTTCTGTTTTGCCTTCACGACAAGGCGCTCCGCCTCGTCCGGGATGGATCCGATCTGGCAAAGAAGCGCGCGCGTCTGCTCTGGATGTGCGTGCAGTATCTGCCAAAAGAAAAGATCCAGAAAATCCTCATACCGTTTCGCTGCATCCGCACAGAAGTTTTCAAACGTCTCCGTCATCATTTGCGTCACACTTCCTCACAAAATGTTTTCTATAGTTTTATATCTGATCTTTTTATTATATCACAAAATGATATTTTTTTCAATTTTTCACGGAGATTTCTCACCGTCCTTTGCTAAAATATGGTTCAATCACAAAATCTGTGGGATGAATAATCCCTACGTATAGTTCATGTTGCCAAAAAAGAGGACATCCGCTAAGATGTGGA
>OMWN01000067.1 GCA_900314765.1 uncultured Selenomonadales bacterium
CCACAGGGGGCGGAGAGGGTCTTTACAAACTTATGAAATCTTTTTTATCGTATTGCGTTGAGAAGAAAGGTTTTATTTCTTGAAAAATGAATAGTACGTCTCGCGCATCTCGTCGCGTGTCTTAGCCGCGGGCCAGAGCTCGCCGACGCTGCTTTCTCTCATCGCGGCGGCAAGATGGTCGTAGACGAGTGGGTCTTCGTCGGTGAGCTTCTTTATCAGTTCTTTTATCGTCTGGCGCATTGTGTTGCCGTCGAGGGAGCACGGCGAGGGTATGGGCTTGACGCCGTGGTACTTCACGGCCTCGCGCGTCTCGCTCTCGCGCAGATATACGAGCGGCCTTATGACCGTGAGCCCCGTTTTGTCGAGATACGTTTTCGGCGTGAATGTGCCGATTTGTCCGGAGCAGAGCAGATTCATCACGAGCGTCTCGACCGCGTCGTCGTTGTGGTGCGCGTAGGCTATCTTGTTGCAGCCATGTTCGAGCGCGTAGCGATTTATCGCGCCGCGTCTGAAAAAAGCGCAGGTGAAGCACGGATTCTTCCCGCCATTTTCCTCGATGATTTCTGCGATGTCTGTCTTTTGCACTTCATATGGAATCGAAAGTTCCGCGCAAAATTCAGCAGCACGCGTCGTGTCGAACGTGTCGCTGAAGCATGGGTCGATCGTGAGAGCCATGAGCGAAAAATCTTTGTGCAGTCTCTCGCGCATCATTGCCATCGAGTAGGCGAGGAGCAAGCTGTCCTTGCCGCCCGAGAGGCCAATCAATATCTTGTCGCCGTCGTCAATCAAATCGAATTCGACGATGGCGCGCATGATTTTGCTGAAATATATCTGCGGCAATTTGAATTTCATTGAAAAAATCCCCTTAAATAGTTTTGTTTCATCAAAAAATGTAGTAAAATAAAAAGCTGAATACAAAATACGATACAGATTTCGGAGGGAACTCTTAATGAGCAACGCTAAACCAATTTATGTCATCGGCCACAGGAACCCGGACACGGACTCCATCTGCTCGGCCATCGCCTATACAAACCTGAAAAAAGCGGAGGGCACGAAGAATATTGTCGCGGCTCGCGCGGGGCAAATCAACGCCGAGACGAAGTACGCGCTCGAGTATTTCCACGTGGATCTTCCACTTATGGTATCTGACCTTTACCCGCGTGTCAAGGACATCATGCTCGACTGCGATACGGTTGTCACGGAGAAGGACACGCTTCGCCATCTCGGCAAGGTCATGCAGGACAATCAGCTGCGTTCCGTGCCCGTCACGGACGACGACGGCCAGCTCACGGGCATAGTCACTGTGAGTGACTTGGCGCAGAGGTATTTCGAGGAGCTGAATTTCCAGAATCTCGACGAGGCAAATGTGCCGCTTAAATCAGTCGTCTCCATCATCAACGGCACTGTTGTCGTGAAGGCCAATGAAAATTCCACAGTGCTCGGCAAGGTCATCATCGCGGCGGGCGGCAAATCGACGGTCGGCAAGCTGCTCTCGAAAGGTGACGTCGTGCTCGTCGGCGAGGGGCGTTTTGACTCGATGATGGAGAGCCTGCAACATGATATATCGTGTCTCATTGTCACGAATGATGGCATCGTGCCGGACGACATCATTGCTGAGGCGAAAGGTAAGGACGTCATGGTCGTGACGTCTCCGCTCGACACGTATACGGCCGCCCGCCTCATCAATCAGTGCGTCCCTGTCGGCCATATCATGAAGCGTCGCATGACGAGCTTCTCGAGCGAGGAGCTCCTCAGCAATATCAAAGGAACGATTGATTCGACGAATTATCGCAACTACCCTGTTGAGGAAAATGGCCGTCTCGTCGGACTCGTCAGCCGCGATAACCTCATGGTGCCGGAGCCCGAGAAAGTTATTCTCGTCGACCACAATGAGCGCACGCAGGCTGTCGAAGGCATAGAGAACGCGAAAATCATCGAAATCATAGACCACCATCGCCTCGGCGGCATGCAGACGGGCGACCCCATCTATATTCGCGAGGAGCCTGTGGGGTGCACAGCGACAATCATTGCGAATATGTATTGGCAGCGCGATGTCGAAATCGCAAAGCCAATCGCGGGCATACTGTTGTCGGCCATTATTTCTGATACCGTCCTTTTCAAGTCCCCGACATGCACGGAGCTCGACAAGAAGGCGGCGGAAAAGCTCGCCAAAATCGCGGGCGTCGAGATAGGAAAGTACGGCATGGACATGCTCAAGGCGGGCTCATCCATCAGCGACATGTCGCCGATGGACATTGCGAAGAACGACTGCAAGGAGTTCCGCATCGGCGAGTACAGGATACTCGTCGCGCAGATTTCCGTCATGGACACGAAAGAGGCAATGGACGAGAAGCCGCAAATCATCGAGAGCATGGAAAAGATATGCGAGGAAGAAGGCTTCGACATGTGCCTCCTCATGGTCACGGACATACTCAAGGAGAGCACGGACCTCTTCTATGTCGGAGCGCCAAAGACGCTCATCGGCACGGCGTTCAGAAAAGACGCTTCGGGCGACTCAATATTCCTGCCGGGCGTCATGTCGAGGAAGAAGCAGATTATCCCGCAGCTCACTGAGGCCGTCAGCCAGATAACGAAATAAAAATAAAGGAAACATTGATTAATTGAAGTGAAATAATAAGTGTTTCCTTAAAGGGCTGATCAATGCGACAGCCCTTTTTATATGACAGAAAAATTTTTTTCAGGAGGATTACAGTTTGAATCCAATGACTTCAATGACTTCAAATATATCCTACGGGCTGAATGAAAAGCAAAAAGAAGCCGTGGAATGTCTCACGGGTCCACTGCTGATAATGGCGGGCGCGGGCTCGGGCAAGACGAAGGTGCTCACGTGTCGCATCGCAAATCTTCTCGCGCATGACGTCATGCCATATCAGATACTGGCCATCACATTCACGAACAAGGCCGCCGCTGAAATGAAGGAGCGCGCTGAAAGGCTTATTGGCCCTGCGGCGAGGCAGGTCTGGATCAGCACGTTTCATTCGTTTTGTGCACGATTCTTGCGTCGCGAAATAGAAGTGACAGGGCATTACAAGAGCAATTTCGTCATATACGATGCGTCCGACAGCAAAACGGTCGTCAAGAATTGCATAAAGGAACTGAATCTCGATGAAAAGCAATATGTGCCGAACGCCATACAGAATGGTATTTCAAATGCGAAGAATCAGATGATTGACGCAGCTGATTTCGCGAAGATGTCCGGCAATTTCTATCAGCAAAAAGTCGCGGAGATTTACGCACTGTATGAGAAAAAGCTGGCGGAAAACAATGCGCTGGATTTTGATGACCTCTTGCTGTTTGCCGTCGACATACTGAAAAATCATAAAGAAGTTCGCGACAAATATCAGTCGCGCTTCGAGTACATACTCGTTGACGAATATCAAGACACGAACGGCGCGCAGTACGAGCTCACGAAGCTTCTCGCGGCACGTCATCATAATATATGCGTCGTCGGCGATGCGGACCAGTCCATCTATGGGTGGCGTGGCGCCGACATCAGAAATATCATGAACTTCGAGAAGGACTACCCCGATGCGCGGACGATAAAGCTTGAGCAGAATTATCGCTCCACGAAGACGATACTCGAGGCCGCGAACGCCGTCATTCAGAACAATCAAAACCGCAAGCCGAAGAATCTGTGGACGGAGAACGCGACGGGCGAAAAAATCACGACGTATCTAGCGCAGGACGAGCGCGGTGAGGCCGGCTACATTGCCGATGAAGTCTCAAAGCAGAAGATGATTTACAACGTGCCGTATGGCGACATGGCCGTCCTCTATAGGACAAATGTGCAGTCGCGAGCGATAGAGGAAGGTCTCATCAAAGCGGGCATACCGTATACGATGGTCGGCGGGCTGAAGTTCTACGACCGCAAGGAAATAAAGGACATCATCGCGTATCTGAAGGTGATATTCAATCCGCTCGACACGGTGAGCCTTCTGCGCATCATAAACGTGCCGAAGCGTGGCATCGGCGCAACGACCATAGAAAAGCTCAATGATTTCGCGACGGCAAATGATATGAGCCTTTTCGACGTCATATCGAGCCCCGACGGTCTCGCTGAGATAAAAGGTATTACTGCTCGTACACGAAAACCGTTGGAAGAGTTCGCAGAGCTCATTTTTGATCTTTTGTCGGAAATGGAGAGCGGCACGCTTTCTTCTTTTGTCGAGGATGTAATAGAGCGCTCAGGGTATAAGAAGGAGCTCGAAAAGGACAACAAAGTGGAGAATGAAGCGCGCATTGAGAATTTGAAGGAATTCATTGGCGTCGCGAAGGACTATGAAAAAAGCGGCGAGACGCCTGACCTTGAAAATTTCCTTTCGCATATATCGCTCATTTCCGACATCGACAATGCGGACATGGAGGATGACCACGTCACGCTCATGACGCTTCATTCTGCCAAGGGACTGGAGTTCCCCGTCGTGTTCATGGCGGGCATGGAGGAGGGGCTTTTCCCTCACTCCCGCGCGCTTATGGATGATGATGAGATGGAGGAGGAGCGCCGCGCCTGCTACGTCGGCATCACGCGCGCAAAGAGAAAGCTCTACATGACGCGCGCCAAAAATCGTATGATTTATGGCAAGACGTCAAGCTATATGCCGTCGCGCTTCTTGAGCGAAATTCCCGAGGAATATCTGGATGAGCAGGAGTCAAGCGCGTCATTCTCGTTTGAGGGCGGCTCGTCGTATGGCGGAATGCGCTCATCATACGGGAGCAGCTACGGCAGAAGCTACGACAGCGGATATGGCTCGCGTCAAAATAAAGCTGCAAGAGCGTCAGCGCCTGAGAAATCATCTGCCAGCAAAGGCGCGGCGTCTGTCATTCGCCCAGACATGAGCATCGATTGGCGCGTCGGCGACAAGGTGCATCATAACAAATGGGGCATCGGCACCATCGTGAAGGTCTCAGGCGAAGGCGATGAGCGTGAACTGCGCATTGCGTTCCCATCGCAGGGCATAAAGGCATTGATGCAGAAATACGCGCCAATAGAAAAGGCATAGGGAGTGATTCACATGGCTCTTTCAAAAAGCATGGCCGAAATAAAAAAGGAACTCGCGAGCCTCAGAAAGACAATCAGATATCATAACAACAGATACTATAATCTCGACGACCCCGAAATATCGGATTATGAATACGATCAGCTCATGCTGAGGCTGAAAAAAATAGAGGCAGAGTATCCGGAGCTTATCACGAAGACGTCGCCGACGCAGATGGTCGGCGGCGTCGCAAAGCGTGAGGCGGGCGTGCTCGTGAAGCACGATGTGCCGATGCTCTCATTGCAGGATGTGTTCTCACGCGAGGAAGTGGCGTCGTTTGTAAGCGACATGAATGCGACGCTGGATGATCCCGAGTTCGTCGTTGAAGAAAAAATCGATGGCCTTTCGATGGCGCTGCGGTATGAGAACGGTGAGCTCGTGCGCGCGATAACGCGTGGCGATGGCATTGTGCAAGGCGAGGACGTGACGAAAAACGCGCGCGTCATCTCGAACGTCGTGGAGACGCTCAAAGACAAGCTGCCGTATTTCGAGATACGCGGCGAGGTCTATATGACGAGAGAGGCGTTCGAGCGCGCAAACGAGCGGCAAGAACTGCTTGGACTCAAAAAATTTGCAAATCCGAGAAATTGCGCGGCGGGCACGCTGAGGCAGCTCGACAGCCGCATCACGAAGGAGCGCGGGCTCTCGCTTTTTGTTTTCAATCTGCAAAAATCCGTCGGCAAAGAATTTGCGACGCACACGGAAGCATACGAATTCATGAAGGCGCAGGGCATCACTGTCATTCATAATTACCGAGTCTGCCATAGCGAGGACGAGGTGTGGGATGCCATTCAGCGCATAGGCGATTCGCGCGGCGGCCTGCCATACGATATTGACGGCGCCGTCATAAAGATAAATCGCCTTTCCGACCGCGAGAAGCTCGGAGCGACTGCAAAAGTGCCGAGGTGGGCGATTGCGTATAAATACCCGCCCGAGGAGAAAGAAACCGTCATCAGAAACATAGAACTCTCGGTCGGACGCACGGGGCGCATCACGCCGACGGCCGTGTTTGATCCCGTGAGACTCTGCGGCACAAGCGTCGAGAGAGCGACGCTTCACAATCAGGATTTCATCGACAGTCTCGACATTCGCATCGGCGACACGGTGCGCGTATTCAAATCGGGCGAAATCATTCCGAAGATACGAGCCGTGGCAAAAGAAAAAAGACCGAGCAACACGAAGCCATTCCTCATCGGCGACACGTGCCCTGTCTGCGGCTCAAAGGCCGTGAAGGATGCGGACTCCGCCGACACGAAATGCACGAATCCAAACTGCCCCGCGCAGATAGAAAATCATATATTGAACTTTGTCAGCCGCGACGCCATGGACATAAAAGGCTTCGGCGAGGCGTCCATCGCATCGCTCATAGAAAAGGGATACGTGCACACGATTGCTGATATATACGGCCTTTGTCAATACAGGGACAAGCTGATAGAGGATGGTATCATCGGCAAAGAGAAAAATACTGACAAACTGCTCGCAGCGATAGAAAAATCGAAAGAGAATGAGCCGTCGCGGCTCCTAACGGGCTTTGGCATCTTAGGCATCGGAAAATCCGCTTCACGGGAGCTCATGAATCAATTTCACTCAATCGATGCGTTGGCGTCATCATCCGTTGAGGAAATAGAGAGTGTCCGCGACATTGGCGAAGTCAGCGCAAATGCGATTTATGACTTTTTCGCGCAGCCAAAAACGAAGGAACTCATAGAAGAACTCAAATCGTTCGGCGTGAACATGGCCGCGCAGGAAAACAATGTGATTGACGACACATTCGCAGGCAAAACATTCGTAATCACGGGCACACTGCCACATCTCAGCCGCGATGAAGCGTCAGACCTCATCACGAAGCATGGCGGCAAAGTGACGGGCAGCGTGTCGAAGAAGACGGATTACCTATTGGCAGGCGAAAAGGCGGGCAGCAAGCTCACGAAGGCCGAATCGCTCGGCATAAAAATCATCGATGAGGATGAGCTGCAAGAAATGCTCAAAAAGTGATGGCTGAAGTGCACGCTAAAATGATTGATGCGTGATTCTTTTTCTGATTTATGGTAAAATCTATGTTTGTGAATATCTCATTTTGTCATTTTGATTAAACAGGCGGTGAAGAAATGAAAGTTTCAAAAGAAGATATGGAAAATGTCGCACAGCTCTCACGTCTGACGATAGCCGATGACGAGGCGGGCATGTACACGGAGCAGCTCAGCCATTTTCTTGACTACGTCGAGAACTTGAAGAGTGTCGATACCGATGGCGTTGAGCCGACGACATACGCTCTGCCTATCGAAAACGTATTTCGTGATGATGAGGTGAAGGCGTCACTTCCTCGCAAAGCCGCGCTGCAGAACGCGCCGGAGGAAGAGGACGGCTACTTCAAGGTGCCACGCGTGCTTGAGGAATAAGGGGGAATATATACATTGAAACTGTATGATAAGCCTGCACATGTTCTTCATGAAATGCTGGCAAAAAAGGAAATCTCATCGGTCGAGCTGACAAATGACGTCTTCTCGAGGCTCGATGATGTTGAAGGTGATGTCGGAGCATATCTTCTCACGACGCGCGAGGACGCGATGAAGAATGCGGAGGCCGTAGACAAAAAAGTCGCCGCAGGCGAGGAAATACCATTTCTCGCGGGCATACCGGGAGCGATAAAGGACAATATCTGCACGAACGGCGTGAAGACGACGTGCGCGTCGAAAATATTGGAGAATTTTGTGCCGCCGTACGATGCAACGGTCATGACAAAGCTCAAGAAGAACAACACTGTCGTCGTTGGCAAGACGAATCTGGATGAATTCGCGATGGGCGGCTCGACGGAGAACTCCGCGTATCATGTGACGCACAATCCGTGGAACACTGACTGCGTGCCGGGCGGCAGCTCGGGCGGCAGCGCTGCGGCTGTTGCGTCGGGCTCGGCTATATGGGCGCTCGGCTCTGACACGGGCGGCTCCATTCGTCAGCCTGCGTCGTTCTGCGGCGTTGTCGGCATGAAGCCAACGTATGGCCGCGTATCGCGCTACGGCCTCGTCGCCTATGCGTCGTCGCTTGATCAGATTGGGCCAATAGCGAGGGATGTGACGGACTGCGCAAACATATTGAACGTCATTGCGGGACACGATGACATGGATTCGACGTCGAGTGCTGCGGCCGTTCCCGACTACACGAAGTCACTCGTTGAAAATGTCAAGGGCCTAAAGATTGGCCTTCCTAAAGAATACTTCATCGACGGCATCGATGAGGATGTGGAAAAAGCTATCCGCACGGCCATTGATGATCTCAAGAATATGGGCGCCGAGGTCGTTGACATATCGCTGCCGCATACGCCGTACGCCATATCGACGTATTATCTCATCGCGCCGGCCGAGGCGGCCACGAACCTCGAGCGTTACGACGGCGTGAGCTACGGTGAGCGCGTGAGCGGCATAGACGTTGTTGAGATGATGAAAAACACGCGCACGCAGAAATTTGGCACAGAGGTCAAGCGCCGTATCATGATTGGCAACTATGCGCTGTCGGCGGGCTACTACGACGCGTATTATCTCAAGGCGTTGAAAGTCAGAACGCTCATTCAGAAGGACTATACGGAGGCATTCAAGACGGTGGACGTCATTGCTTGCCCGACCGCTCCGACGCCTGCGTATAAAATCGGCGCAATGATAAATGATCCGCTCAAGATGTATTTGCAGGATATTTGCACCGTGCCTATTAACCTCGCAGGGCTGCCGGGCATTTCGCTGCCGTGCGGCTTCAGCGAGAAGGGCATGCCGATAGGACTGCAGATCATCGGCAAGCCTCTCGATGAGGAGACCGTGATACGGGCAGCCTTCAGCTATGAGAGCACACACAGCTTTGCAGGCAAAATAGCAAATATGGGAGGCAAGGACGCATGAAATACGAAGCTGTAATAGGGCTTGAGATTCACAGTGAGCTCAAGACAAAGACGAAGATTTTCTGTGGCTGCGCTACGGGATTTGGCGCTGAGCAGAACACGCATGTATGTCCTGTCTGCCTTGGCCTCCCCGGCGTGCTTCCCGTCGTCAATCGCCGTGTCGTCGAGTTCGCCATCAAGGCGGGTCTCGCGACAAACTGCACGATAAACAAGTACAGCAAATTTGACCGCAAGAACTACTATTATCCAGATTTGCCGAAAAATTTCCAGACGTCTCAATACGATTTGCCGATAGCGGAGCACGGATACGTCGATATTGACGTGGACGGTGAGAAGAAACGCATTCGCCTCACGCGCATTCACATGGAGGAAGACGCCGGCAAGCTCGTGCATTCGGGCGCAACGATAAAGGATTCGGCAAGCTCGAACGTTGACTACAACCGCACGGGAGTGCCGCTGCTCGAGATCGTTTCGGAGCCAGACATGCGCACGGCTGAGGAAGCGCGCGCATACATGGAGAAAATCAAATCCATTCTCGAATATATCGATGTCTCAAATTGCCGCATGGAGCAGGGCAATCTGCGCGCTGATGTCAACGTCTCGCTGCGTCCGGTCGGGCAGAAAGAGCTCGGCACACGCACTGAGATGAAAAACATCAACTCGTTCAAGTCTCTTGTCGAGGCAATCGACTATGAGATTGAGCGGCAGACGGAAGTTCTCGAAGATGGCGGTCATATCATCCAGGAGACGCGCACGTTCGACGCGGCAAAAGGCATCACGCTATCCATGCGCAGCAAAGAGGAAGCGCAGGATTATCGCTACATGCCGGAGCCAGATTTGCCACCTATTATCACGACGGATGAGGAGATTGAGGCGTACAGGAAAGGATTGCCGGAGCTCCCAGATGCGCGCCGTGAGCGTCTTGAGACGAAGCTCGGACTGTCGTCGTACGATGCGGGCATCATCACGTCGTCGCGCGCGATGGCAGACTACTTTGATGATGTGCTGGCGACGGGCGCCGACGCAAAACTCATTGCCAACTGGATGATGGGAGACCTCGCGAAAAATTTGAACGCCGAGGGGAAAACGATAGAATATTCGCCGATAGAAGCGAAGCGCCTTGGCGACATGATAAACCTCATCACAAAGGGCACGATTTCCTCAAAGATTGCGAAAGACGTCTTTGCGGAGATGTGGAAATCGAAGGACGCGCCGGAGAAAATCGTCAAGGACAAGGGCCTCGTGCAAATAACGGACACGAACGAACTCGACAGCGTGCTCGATGAAGTCATCACAGCAAATCCAAAGCCAGTGGCTGACTTCAAGAGCGGCAACAAGAAAGCAATCGGTGCGCTCGTCGGTCAGGTCATGAAAAAGACACACGGAAAAGCAAATCCAAAGCTCGTCAACGAGATGCTTCAGAAGAAGCTCTCATGATGATGAGCGATAGTCGGTATTTTGTATACATAAAAAATACGCTTGACATAATTTGCTTTACGATGTAACATACCATTATGGACAAAGGCAATGAAGCCAAACAATGAGCGATGTTCTTATCGTGAAGTTGTTTGGCTTTTTGTATTTTCAAACCAGGGTTGATAATTTTAAAAAAGGGTGGTAATTACAATGGAAGATTTGCTGTACAAAATTCCCGCTGAGACTCCAAAGGAAAAGATTTTGGCAATGCTCAAGGAGCATCCCGAGATCAAATTTGTTTCGCTTGTCGGCATTGACCTCGCTGGCAATGACACAGACGAGAAAATTCCTATTCGAATCTTTTTGAAGGATATAGATGATTTCTATGCTGGCACAGCCGTCCAGACAGATGGTTCATCTGTTGTGCTGCCAGGCATCGCCACGCTGAATAACGCAAAGGTCGATATGCCAATAGACCCAAGCGTCAACTGGTTTGTCGATTACAACTATGAGAACTACGACGAGGAGACGGAAAAGCCTATCGGCACGCTCCGTATTCCTTCGTTCCTCATTCACGAGGGCAAGAGAGTTGACTCCCGTGCCGTCCTTATGGATACGCTCGAATACGTCAAGAAGGAGCTCCTTGCTCTGCTGAAGTCGCATAAATCGATTTCCGGACTTGAGCACGTAAATACGGAAGATATTGCCGACATAGAATTCACATCGGCAACTGAGCTCGAGTTCTGGGTCAAGACGCCACTCGAGGAAGCGGACATCGCAGAAATGTCAGCATCGCAGGTCATGCAGGAGCAGTACTGGCAGAGGACCCGTGGCGCTGTGAGGACGGCTCTTGAGCAGAGCGTTATCCTCGCTGACAAATATGGACTGAAGGTCGAGATGGGCCATAAGGAAGTCGGCGGCATCAAGTCGCACATGG
This sequence comes from uncultured Selenomonadales bacterium, assembly GCA_900314765.1. Classification (GTDB taxonomy): domain Bacteria; phylum Bacillota; class Negativicutes; order Selenomonadales; family Selenomonadaceae; genus RUG024. The sequence continues at coordinate 11,297 of OMWN01000067.1, forward strand.
ACGAGTCAGGCCAGATGTCACACGTCTGCGAGCAGATTGAAATGGATTGGTGCTTTGATGACGCGCTTCAGTCCACAGACAACGAGCTCCTAGTTCGCACGCTCGTCAAAGAAATCTTCCGTGAGAATGGCCTCGAGGTCACTTTCAAGGCAAAGCCAATGATTGGCGTAGCAGGAAACGGCGAGCATACACATATCGGCATGGCCGCACGCATGAAGGACGGCTCCATAGTGAACCTCTTCTCGGCGAAAGACATGGCAAAAGATTTCTTGAGTGCAGTCGGCTACGGCGCTATCATGGGTCTCTTGAAGAACTACGAGGTCATCAATCCGCTCGTCTCGGCGACGAATGACTCACTCAATCGTCTGAAGCCAGGCTTTGAGGCTCCTGTCTGCATCGTCACCTCGCTTGGCCATACACCAGCAGTTCCGTCTCGCAACAGAACAATCCTCGCTGGCCTCGTTCGCGATCTCAGTAATCCAATGGCAACACGTTTCGAGCTGCGCGCTTGCAATCCGTACACGAATACATACATCGCTCTCGCTGCCATATATTCGGCAGTGCTTGATGGCGTCAAGGTCGCCGTCGACAAGACGACAAGCGAGCTTCTCGATGAGCTCTCCAAGAAGCCAGGCGAAGCAGGCTTCTATCTCGAGAAAGATCGCGCATACAGAAGTGAGGATGATGTCTTCGAGGACTACACCGCTGAGGAGCGTGACCGTCTGTTCGGCGCACCTCCTGCAACCGTTTGGGAAAATCTCGAGAACCTCTCCAACTATCCAGAGAAGAAAGCAGTCATCACGGCTGGCGGCGCACTGAACGATGCAATTCTTCATTCGTTCGTCGAAGGCGCTTTGCTCCGTTGGAAGACTGAGCTTATTAGCCGCATCATTCCAGAGAACCGCAACATCGTTCGCAGTGCAAAAGAGATTGACGCAGACAACGTCACTGATCAGGACTCGTACAACTGGACGAAGATCAGCGGCATTCGCTCCTATCTCGCAAAAGACAGCATCGATGAGAAATCGCTGTTCACGCTGCTCACGAACGCGCTGAATGCTGGCGACTATGCAACGGCATCGGGACTGCAGGTCGAGATGTACGACAAAGTCGAAGAGCTGAAACGCCTCTATGACGCATACAAGAAAAACATGATCTGATAGAATCAATTAGAATCAAAATGGAATCAAAAAAAGTCTCAGGCAGTGAAAACCGCTTGAGACTTTTTTGTTGGCAAAAATTTTTCGCTTGCTGTGATGACAATGAGGCACGAAAATTTTGTGCGATGAATTTCAGTAGATGTGATAAACTTTCCACGGAATCTGATCGACTCGTATCGACTTCAGAAAATCGACGATGTCTTTTCGTCCGTAGTAGTGAGGTGTGCCATCACCATCCTGCGACATGAGGATGATGGGCATGTTTGGAAAATAATGCGCTATCTCCTGACGAAAAGCCATCTGTCTCACCGTGTACTGCGTGACGATGGGCTTAACGGAAATGATTGCGAACGTCACGCCTTGCTCTATGATTACTGCACCATGTACAACCATACGCCCAGCTCCTTTTCTTTAAGATGACTGCTCCAATTAATCGGCGCTTTCTTTATTCTATCACATGTCGTCAATCAAAGAGGACAATCATGGAAATTCTTCAAATTTATTCATTCCTTGTATATTTTATCATCGCATGATATAATCCAATTATCTGGTTATATTGCAGACATTCACGTATGAGAGAGGTGTGACCGTCATGGGAATCATCAATCGTTTTCTTATGTTTGTTTATACATTGGCCATTGCGCTTTTGGCCATCGGTGTCATTGCGATTTGCGCGGGCTTCGTGCCGCCTGTCATTCTGGAAAATGAGATAAAGTTCATCATTTCTCGATGGGAGACGATAGCGGGAGCCGTCGTAGTCTTTATATGGAGCGTTCATCTTCTCGGGTGCAGCATATCGTCAAGTTCGAGCAGCGCGAAAAGCGAGAGCGAGGCTATCGTCCTGCACGGTGCGAATGGCGATGTGCGCGTGGCCGTGCCCGCTGTTTCGAGCCTCATTGAGAAAGCTGCCATGAGCGTGAGCGGAGTGGAAGAAGCAAAGGCAAAAATAAAAGCGACAAGAGCAAATGGAGCGAATGGGACCAGCGAGACGTCGGATGTCGCGATTTCGCTCAAGGTCGCTCTCGGCGTGGATCGCAATGTCGCTGTCGTTTCTGATGAAATACGAAGCGCGGTGGCTCATGGCATCAATGATGTGCTCGGCCTCGAGAAGTTTACGCTGGAAATTGATGTGCCGCAGATAGCGAAAATCGAGGAAGCTAAACGTCCTAGAGTGAAGTAAAGAGCGGTGAGGTGAGGACGCGATGATTGACAACGAAACAAGGCAATATTTATTGACGGTGTGGCGCGAGCATCGTGGCACCATCATAGGAGGGACGGCGGGTTTTCTCATTGCCGTGCTCATACTTGTTATTGGATTCTTTTACACGTTGTTCATTGCTTTCTGCGTTGGCATTGGTCTGTTCATCGGCAATGAGGTCGATAAAGGTGAATCAAAAGTAAAAGACCTTCTTAACGAGTTTCAAGCACGATTTGGCAGAGATTTAAACGATTACTATTACGATGAAAGGACGAAACATAATTTATGAGCCGTAGAAAATCTCGTGAAGTCGCCATGCAGGCGCTTTTTCAGCTGGACATGAATCCAGCAGACAGTGAGGACGTCAACGCCGTGAACAGCGCGCTTGATGCGGCATGGAAGACGCACGAAAAAGAGAATGAGGTAAACGTCAAAGAGACAGACGAAACGAAGGACTATGAATATGCCAAGTTGCTGCTCAAAGGGACACTCGCGCATATTGAGGAAATAGATAAGGCAATATCGAGCGTCTCGAAAGATTGGAAGCTTAATCGCATGGCAGGCATCGACAGAGCCATCATAAGGCTTGCTTTTTTCGAGATACAGAATGTTGAAGGCGTCACTGCCGGCATAGCCATAAATGAGGCCGTCGAGCTTGCCAAGAAATTCGGCGCCGATAAATCAAAGCGCTTCGTGAATGGCGTGCTTGCTTCGTTGGTAAATAAATGAATCCTTTATGTCAGACGATGTGTCTGACATTTTTATCATAGGCATAGCGATATGATATATCGCGTTTTGGAGGTGGTTTCGGTGATACATAGCGTCAGTGACTTGACGAAATTCATAAAGAACATGTTTCAGTATGAGCCCATTCTCCAAAATGTCATGGTTCGTGGAGAAATTTCCAATTTGAAGACGTATACGTCGGGCCATGTGTATTTTACGTTGAAAGACAAAAATGCGGCTCTGAAATGCGTGATGTTCAAAAGCCGCGCGTCGACGCTCATTTTCCGCCCAGAGAATGGCATGCAGGTAATAGCCGATGGGCATGTTTCCGTCTATGAGACCGCTGGCGTCTATCAGCTGTACGTCGACAGGCTCATCCCCGATGGAGCGGGTGCACTGTCGCTCGCGTATGAGCAGCTGAAGGCAAAGCTCTCAGAGGAAGGGCTTTTCGATGATGAGTATAAAAAGGAACTGCCGCGCTTTCCCAAAACAATCGGCATCGTGACGTCGCCCTCTGGCGCGGTGCTTCACGATATACATCATGTGTCAAAGCGGCGAGACCCGAATATAAAGCTCGTCCTTTATCCTGTCAAGGTTCAGGGCGATGGAGCCGCTGAGGAAATCGCCCACGCGATAGAGTTCTTCAATGAAAAATATCCTGTTGATGTCTTGATTGTGGGGCGCGGTGGCGGCTCGATCGAGGACCTTTGGGCGTTCAATGAGGAGATTGTCGCACGAGCGATATTCGCGTCGAAGATTCCTGTCATATCAGCCGTCGGTCACGAGACGGATTTCACATTGGCAGATTTCACGGCAGACGTGAGGGCAGCGACACCATCGCAGGCTGCGGAGCTCGCTGTTCCGAACAGGGAAGAACTTTTAAGTCTCGTGAGTGGACTTGAGTCAAGGCTCATCAGCAGCAAAAATTATTTTCTTAGAAGCGAACGCGGCAGACTCATAGACGTGATAGAGCGCTTCATGCGTCAGAGCCCGCAGAAACTGTTGGCAGACAACAGGCAGCATGTGGATGATTTGGCTCTGAGGCTGAAAGCATCTTCATCGCGACTGTTGACAAATAAAAAGACGAACCTCGACACGGCTATGGACAAATTGGAGCTTTTGAATCCAATTCGCGTGCTGCGTCGAGGCTACAGCATCGTATATGCGGAGGATGGCTCGATATTGAGACGCATAAATCAAGTTAAATCGGATGAGACGATAACTGTGATGCTTGCGGATGGGAAGTTTAAGGCGCAGATTGTGAACGTGGGCGAGGAGGCATGACAAATGGCAAAAAAAGATGAAAATAAGGAAAATAGGGAACCATCATTCGAGGAGTCGCTGAGTGAGCTCGAGGATATTGTGACGGAACTGGAAAGCGGCGATGTGAATTTGCAGGAGCTCATGGAGAAATACAGCCGTGGTCTTGCGCTCTCACAGAAATGCATGAAATCACTGGACCGCGCTGAAAAGACGATGGACCTCATGCTGAAAGAGGAAAATGACGAGGTCCAAGAACTGAAACTTTCGATTGAGGGTGAATGATAATTGATGCGCGAGGAATGGAAGAGACGGCGCGAGCTCGTGGAGAAAACGCTCGAGGCAGAGCTTGACGCGCCACATATTCTTGACGAGACACTCGGAAAGTCCATGCTCTACAGCTTGATGGCGGGTGGCAAAAGGTTGCGACCGATGCTTCTCATGGCTTCGGCTGATGCCGTGGGCGGCAATGGCGACGACTATATAAAGGCCGCGTGCGCCCTCGAGATGATACATACATATTCGCTCATACATGATGACTTGCCTGCTATGGACAATGATGATTACCGCCGTGGCAAGCTCACGAATCATAAGGTGTTTGGTGCGGGCATGGCGACGCTCGCAGGTGATGCGCTTCTCACGATGGCGTTTGAGGTGCTCTTGCGACAGAAAGGCGTCAGCGACAGTGCGAAGGTGAGAATCGTGCGCGAACTCAGCGTTGCGGCAGGGCCAAACGGCATGGTCGGCGGTCAGGCGATTGACCTTGAGTCTGAGGGCAAGCGCATCGACTGTGAGACGCTTTACAAGATGCACATGGGAAAGACGGGCGCGTTGTTTCGTGCGGCGGTGCGCATGGGCGCGATACTCGCGGGCGCGGATGAGGATTCGCTTGCCGCGCTGACGCACTATGCGGAGCAGTTTGGCTTGGCATTTCAGATTACGGACGACATACTCGATGTCACAGGCGATGAGGCGAAAATCGGAAAGCCCGTCGGCAGCGACGAGCGCAATCAAAAGTCAACGTATGTCACGCTGACTTCGCTTGACGAGGCGAAGAAACTCGCGTCCGATGCCGTGACGGAAGCGAAAACAGCGCTTTTGCCGATGGGCGAGCGCGCCGCATTTTTATCAGAGCTTGCTGATTATCTGATTTCAAGAGACCATTAATGCTTCTGATTCAATTAATCAGCGTTTCCCTACAACATGAAGCATCATAAATAATATGCCTTTGAGGATTAAAACATTGGAAGAAAATGCTTTTTCATTGCTTAATCAAATAAATAGTCCAGATGACCTTCATCATCTCTCAAGTGATGAACTCGAAAGACTGGCTGCGGAACTCAGAGAGTACATCATAGAATGTGTCTCGAAGACGGGCGGCCATCTCGCGCCGAGTCTCGGCGCCGTTGATCTCACTGTTGCGCTCTACAGTGTTTTCTCGCTTTCGTGCGATAAAGTTGTATGGGATGTGGGCCATCAGGCATACGCTCATAAAATTCTTACGGGTCGCCGTGAAGACTTCAAAAAACTGCGCCAAAAGGATGGCATAACGGGATTTCCGTGCCGTGCGGAGTCGTCGTATGACGCGTTTGGCGTGGGTCACGCGTCGACGTCAATATCTGCCGCGCTTGGCATGGCCATAGCGCGTGATTTGTCGGGCAGGGGCGAGCACATCATCGCTGTTATCGGCGATGGCGCGATGACGGGCGGAGAGTCGTTTGAGGCGCTCGATCAAGCGGGCGACCTCGGGAAAAATCTCATCGTCATCCTCAACGACAACGGCCGAAGCATCGATTTCAATGTCGGCGCGATGTCAGGATATTTATCGCGCATACGCATCAGGCCAGAGTACAACAGGGCGAAAAAGGATATAAAGGAGCTTCTGTCGAATATCCCGCAGATTGGCGACAAGGTATTCAAGACGGCGGAGTTCATAAAAGAAGGCGTCAAGTCTGTCATCGTTCCCGGCGGTATTTTCGAGGAAATGGGCTTTAAATATATTGGCCCGATTGACGGTCACAATATACCGCTCATGCGAGAGGTGTTTGACGATGTTCGCCAAATGGATGGGCCGATTCTCGTGCATGTCCGCACGAAAAAAGGACGCGGCTATCTTCCAGCGGAACTTGCGCCCGACACGTTTCATGGCGTCGGTCCATTCGACTTGACAACGGGCAAGGTGAAATCGAATCCGTCTGCGCCAAAATCATATACATCTGTTTTCGGTGATACGCTGGTGAGGCTCGGCGAGGCGAATGAGGACATCGTGGCCATCACGGCGGCGATGCCGGGCGGCACAGGGCTGAAAGCATTCAGCGAGAGATTTCCCGACAGATTTTTCGATGTCGGCATAGCGGAGGAGCATGCCGTCACGCTCGCGGCGGGACTTGCAGCTGGCGGCAAGCGTCCCGTTGTCGCCATATATTCCACGTTTGCGCAGCGGGCGTACGATCAGCTCATGCATGACGTGTGCCTGCAAAATCTTCCCGTCGTTCTTTGCCTCGACCGCGCAGGGCTCGTAGGCGCAGACGGGGCGACGCATCATGGCGCGTTTGATTTGTCGTATCTACGGCACATGCCAAACATGACTATCATGGCGCCAAAGGACGAAAATGAACTGCGTCTCATGCTGTTTACCGCGCTCATGCAGAGTGATCCATGTGCCATACGCTATCCACGCGGCTCTGGTCTCGGCGTCTCATGTGATGGACCCATGACGGGGCTCGAAGTGGGCAAGGCGGAGATTATTCGCGAGAGCGATGGCGGTGTCGCGCTCCTTGCGATAGGCACGATGGTGGACAATGCAGAAAAAGCTGCGGAACTTTTGTCTGTTGACGGCATAGACGCGACCGTCGTCAACATGCGATTTGAAAAGCCGCTCGACACGGAGTTGTTGATGAAGCTATCAGAGACGAAAAAAGTATTCGTGACGCTCGAGGAAAATGCGCTGATGGGCGGATTTGGCTCGGCAGTGCTTGAGTTCCTCGCTGACAATGACATCGACATGAGAGTACTCCGTTTTGGCTTGCCCGACAGGTTCATCGGTCAGGGCACACAGACGGAGCTCAGAGAAGAATGTGGACTCCTTCCCGCTCAGATAGCGGAAAAAATAAAACGATTCATTTCAAAATAGGATGATGTTGTAAATTGCCAAAGGAAGAAAAAACGAAAAAAGAACGGCTCGATATTCTTCTTGTGAAAAATGGGCTCATGGACAGCCGCGAGCGTGCGAAACGTGCAATCATGGCGGGCGAAGTCCTCGTCGATGAACAGAGAATCGACAAGGCGGGCACGCTCGTCAAAACCGATGCAAAAATTCGCCTTTTGGGCAATGACATGCCGTATGTGAGCCGTGGAGGGCTCAAACTCGAAAAGGCCATAAAAGAATTCGGCGTTGACCTCAACGGAAAAGTGATGGCCGACATCGGGGCATCGACGGGTGGCTTTACGGACTGCGCACTGCAGAACGGCGCCGTGAAAGTCTACGCGATAGATGTCGGGTATGGCCAGCTCGCGTGGAAACTCAGAAGCGACAGCCGCGTCATTAACATGGAGCGAACAAATATCAGATATGTCACGCCTGATGACATTGGTGAGCCGCTCGACTTCGCCTCAATCGATGTTGCGTTTATTTCTCTCACGAAAGTGCTTGGCGTGGCGAAAGAACTTCTGAAGGACAATGGCGAACTCATAGCGCTCATAAAGCCGCAGTTCGAGGCGGGACGTGAGAATGTCGGCAAAAAAGGCGTCGTAAAGGATCCGAAAATTCACGAGTCCGTCATAAAATCTGTCATCGAATTCAGCAGGTCCATCGGGTTCGTGCCGACGATGCTCACGTATTCACCCGTGAAAGGACCAGAGGGCAATATAGAGTACCTTGTGAGATTGAGCAAGGATGCGTCGAGCAAAGACAACATAAGCGAAAATCTTATTTTGGAGACCGTAAAAGAAGCGCATGCGGCACTCGATAAATGAAGGGGGATGCGAGAAATGCTTTCAATCGCGGTATTTCCTAATATGGATAAAAAAGATGCACCTATGGTTTTAAAGCGCATCGTGAAATTTTTCAAAGGCAGGAATGATGTGGCACTCCTCATCCCTATGGAGGAAGCGCGATTCTTCAAATGCGAGGAATTCGGCGTGGAAAATATCGAGGACTCGCCGATAGACATGGCGCTCTCCATTGGCGGCGACGGCACATTGCTCGGAATATGCAGGAGACTATACGAGCGTGATATTCCCGTGTGCGGCATAAACATCGGCACGTTTGGTTTTCTCGCCGATATAGAGCTCCCAGAGCTCGAGAGCAAGCTCGAGAAAATCATAGAGGGACAATATTATATAGAGGAGCGCATGCTTGTATCGGGCTTCACGAAAAACGACAGCGATGATGAGCATTTCCTCGGACACGCCATCAATGACGTCGTCGTCACGGGCGGCGTCGCCCGCATGATACATCTTGATTTGACGGTGGACCGCTGTCGCGTCATGGACTATAAGGCTGACGGCATCATTGTCTCGACGTCCACGGGCTCGACGGCGTACTCGCTTTCAGCGGGCGGCCCCATCATCAACCCGAAAATAAAGGTGCTGCTCGTGACGCCGATTTGCCCGCATACGTTCAATGCGCGCCCGATGGTCATTGACGAAAATGATGAGGTGCGGATTCATATCATGGCAACGCCCGACGACGTCGTTGTGACATTTGATGGCCAAGAGAGTTTTCATTTGCAGCCCGACGACGAGATCATCGTGAGAAAGGCTCCGTTGCCCGCGAAGATTGTGAAGTTCGATGACAAGAACTACTATCAGACGATACGCACAAAGCTGCTGTACAATTCGTGAGTTTATCATGAAGAAAATGGTGACAGAATGAAGAAAATAGCCCGCCAAGCAATCATAAAAGAAATCATAGAAAATAATATCATTGAGACGCAGGAAGACCTCGCGACGGAACTCAAAAGCCGTCACATCGCTGTCACTCAGGCAACTGTCTCGCGCGACATAAAGGAAATGATGCTCGTCAAGGTGCCCGTGGGCGACGGCAGCTATAGGTATGCCTTCCCAAATGAAAAATCGCTGACGTTCTCGCAGGAGCGCATGGCCCGCATGTTTCAGGATGCCGTCATAGCCATAAATTTCAGTGAAAATCTCATCGTGCTGAAAACGCTGCCGGGCACGGCCAACGCTGTGGCATCGACAATAGACGGCGTCAAGTGGCCGGAAATCATCGGCACGGTCGCGGGCGACGACAACATCCTTATCGTCGTTAAGCCAAAGGAAAAAACGGCTGAAATCACTAAGAAAATTGAAAGCATGATAGGATAAGGTGATTGAATAATGCTGAAAACTCTCACGGTATGGAACTTTGCTTTATTGGAGCATGTCGAAATAAATTTTAGTGAAGGCATGAATATCCTTACGGGCGAAACTGGAGCCGGCAAATCGATTCTCATCGACGCTCTTGGCGCCGTGCTGGGTCATCGATTGACGGGCGACGCCATACGCACGGGCTGTGATTGGCTCAGGGTCGAGGCAATATTTGACATTGAGGGCGAGATGGCTCTTCATGATGTGCTGCAGGAGCAAGCGATAGAGGACGAGAGCAATGACCTCATCATCACACGACAGATAACGAAAAAAGGAAAAAACGCGATACTCGTCAACGGCTGCCATGTGACGCTCTCCGTGCTCAAGAGCATCGGTGAATTTCTCGTGGACATTCACGGACAGCATGAGAACCTTGCGCTTTTAAGGGCAGAAAATCAATTTGCGTTGCTCGATAATTTCAATGATGAAATAAATCCCGCGAAAAAAGAATATCAAAAGATATATGAGGAAGCGTCGGACATCTCGAAAAAGCTGACGAAGCTGAAAGAGAAATCGAGCGACAGCTCGGAGCGTCTCGACATGCTCCATTGGCAAGAGCAGGAAATAGAGAATGCTCATCTCGAGGTCGGTGAGGACGAGACGCTCGAGGCGGAAATAAAAAAGCTTTCAAATGCGGAGCGCATAACAGAAAATCTCGGCAGGGCGTACGACCTGATGGAGGGCAATGACGAGGTGCCGGGCGCGCTCGATGCCGTTTCGGAGATAAAGCAGCGCCTCGAAGTGATTTCAAAATATGATGACGCTCTCGAGTCGACGATTCCCATGCTCGAGGATGCCCTGTGTCAGCTCAAGGAAGCTTCATATAATATCAGGGATTATCAAGATGGCATGGATTTCGATGCCGAGCGTCTCGATGAGCTGCAAAATCGCATGGATACGATAGACCGCCTCTGCCGAAAATACGGTCCCACGATAGAGAAGGTGCTCGAGCGCTACAATCAAATAACGACAGAGCTTGATGAAATCGAAAATTATGATGAGGATATATCAAAGCTCACCAAGGCTCTTTCAGAGGCGCAGAAAAAAGCGAATGACGCGGCGGACAAGTTGACGACGCTCAGAAAGAAGGCGTCAAAGGCATTGGCCGACGCGATAACGGAGCAAGTCGTAGCGCTCGGCATGCCGGACGCGAAAATGGAATTCTCGATAAATGAAGCGCCGATGACATCGAATGGCAAGGACGCGCTCACGATTTTGTTTACCGCCAACGCGGGCGAAGCGGAAAAGCCACTCGCGAAGATTGCCTCCGGCGGTGAGCTCTCGCGCATCGCTCTCGCCATAAAAACGGTGGAGGCCATGTCGAACGATGCGTCGTCTGTGGGCAGCATGGTTTTCGATGAGATAGACACGGGCATCGGCGGCAAAACGGCGCAGATGGTGGCGGAGCGCATTGCGCTTGTCGCTCAATACAGGCAGGTGCTCTGCATCACGCACTTGCCGCAGATTGCATCGATGGCCGACGCCCATTTTTACATTGCGAAGACGACGGAAAACGGCAAGACGACGACGGCGATAGAAAAACTCGAAAAAGACGACCGCATAAGGGAGATTGCAAGAATGGCGTCTGGCGCAGACGCCACGAAGGCATCGCTGCTCAATGCGAGTGAAATGATAGAAAACGCAGACGCAAAGAAGAAAGCATTGAAAGCGAAGAACAAAAGAGGAAAAAAGCATGTATGAAGATTTGATTGAAAAGAAGATAAGCGGCGAAGATATTTTTGATGGCCATCTGCTTCATGTGAAGCGCGACAAGGTCATGCTGCCAAACGGGCACGAAGCGACGCGTGAATGGATAAAGCATCCTGGCGCATCGGCCATTATCCCGATTTTTCCAGATGGGAATATTATCCTTGTAAGACAATATCGTTATCCTGTCGACAGGGTGACGTTGGAAATCCCTGCAGGAAAGCTCGATGTCGTGGGGGAGGAGCCGCTCGATTGCGCGAAGCGTGAGCTGTCAGAGGAAACGGGCTACACGGCAACAAAATATGAAAAGCTGATAACGATAGCGACAACAGTTGGCTTCTCAAATGAATGGATTCATATTTTCGTTGCGAGCGGGCTCACGCCGGGCAAGCAGCATCCCGACGATGATGAGTTCATCAATACTGTGAAGATGCCGCTCGATGAGGCGTATGAGCTTGTGAAAGAGAATGAAATCGTAGATTCAAAGACCATCACAGCGGTGCTGATGCTGAAGATGAGACAATAATAAAGGAGCAGATTTATGTTTGGCTTTGATTTGATGTCCATGATTGCAGGACTGCCGGGGCTCATTATCGCGATGTCGATTCATGAGTATGCCCATGCGCGCGTCGCCGTGTCCATGGGAGACTTCACGCCGAAATTCACGGGGCGTCTCACACTGAATCCGCTCGCGCACATCGACCCGATTGGTCTCATCATGCTTCTGATCATGCAGTTTGGCTGGGCAAAGCCCGTCATGATTAATCCGACGAATTTCCGTGACCGCAAAAAAGGCGAAATACTCGTCGCGCTCGCGGGCCCAGCGTCGAACTTTATCGTTGCGTTTATCGCTATGGCTGTTCTTTCGCTGTACGGCGTTTTTTTCACGATGACATCGGGCGTTCGCTCTGTCTTTTGGCTGATTATCATATATAACATTAACTTCGGCATATTCAACCTCATCCCTATACCGCCGCTTGACGGCTCGCGTGTCCTCATGCAGCTATTGCCGTACGAGTATCAATACAAGCTCGCGAGCCTTGAGAGATACAGCTTTATTATCTTGATTGCCATCATGGCGACGCCAATACTTGGTTATATTCTCATTCCGCTCGAGAAGCTTGTGCTTCATGTTTATATTTCAATTCTCAGCGGCGTGCTGGGCGTGATTCTTTGATTTATGGAAAGTGGTTTTGACTTGGCAGAGACGGACAGCATTTCTTTCATCGAAAATGGCGATGAGTACGATAAAGATGGCTATAAAGTTCATCTGAATGTATTCAGCGGGTCGATGGATCTTTTGATGCATCTCATAGAAAAAAATAAAATTGATATTTATGATTTGCCTGTTGCGGAGCTCACGCAGCAGTATCTCGATTATCTCGAGCAATTCAAGAAATTCAACATAGAGATTGCGAGTGAGTTCCTCGTCATGGCGGCGACGCTTCTCCTCATAAAATCGCGCATGATGCTGCCGAAGCCATCGAAGGAGGACAACGAGGAGGAAGACCCGAGGCAGGAGCTTGTGGACAGGATACTCGAATACAGGCGCTTCAAGGAACTGACGAAGACGATGGCAGCGCTCGCCGAGCGAGAGAGCCACTACCTGTCGCGTGAGCCGATGGATATACCGATAAAACATCTGCCGCCTGAAAATCTCTCCATCGAGGCGCTCATCGACGCTTTTCACAACGTTGTGGCCGTTCATAGGGAACTCGCTATTCCGAATGAAATCGTCGCCCATGAAGAATTTCGCGTGCAAGATCAAATGCTCAGGATTCTTACGTTGCTCGACGAGCACGGTGGAACGATATTTTTTAACGATATGTTTGAGGTAAAAGGCCGCAGCGCATGTATTGCGGCTTTTTTAGCACTATTGGAGCTCGTTCATCGGCGCACGATTACGGTGACGCAGAGCATGATTTTTTCACCTATTGTTGTCGCATTGCGCTCAAGCGCTATGAGCGATGTGAATGATATGAATGATATAAATGATGGCATGGGTGAGGAAGGAGACGTATTTGATAAAAGCGAATCTTAAGGCGCCGCTCGAAGCTGTTCTTTTCGCGAGCGGCAATCCCGTTCCCGACGAGCAGCTCATAGAGATACTGAATATAGATAAAAATGAACTCGACGAACTGATTGCGTATGAGCAAAACACGCTTTCGGAGCATGAGAGCGGGCTGATGATAAAGAAGGTCGCGGGCGGATGGCAGATGGTGACGCGACCATCGTGCTTTGAATATGTTGAAAAAATGGCGAGGACTGTTGACAGCAAATTGTCGAAGGCGGCCATGGAGACGCTTTCGATTGTGGCGTTCAGACAGCCCATCACGAAGCAGGAAATAGAAAGCATACGCGGCGTCAGCACGGAGCGGATTCTTTCCACATTGCTTTCGCGAGATCTTATATGCGAGGCGGGCAGGAAAAAAGCCATCGGTCGTCCTATTCTCTACGGCACGACAAACACATTTCTGCGCGTCTTTGGTCTCAATGCACTGAGCGATCTTCCAAAATTTGCGGAAATTGGTGACGATACAAAGATGGATAGCGTTGCTGACGTCGATGAAAATCACGAAGCGGATGACAAAGGAAAAAGTAATGTAAAACAGGAAGGTAATGATTAATGTTTTTTATTGTTGATGACGAAACAATGATTCTTTATGCCGTGGCTGCGGTTCTCTCGATAGCGGCATTTTTGATGATGTATCGCGAGGGGAAAAAGAGAAAGAAAGCCGATGAGGCTGATAAGAGGGCACTGGAGCAACAGATTGAGGAAGAAAAGAAAGAACTCGAATACAAAAAGACGCATCACAAGAGACGTCATTGATGCGTGATTATCGCTTTGCTTGTTAATGATTGGTTGAACAGGAGAAAATGAATTGATTGAACTATTGGCACCTGCCGGCACGAAGGATGCGCTCATAGCCGCCGTCGAAAATGGCGCGAACACCATTTATCTTGCGGGAAATATGTTTGGCGCGCGCGCCTATGCGGACAATTTCGACAATGAGGCGCTGCGCGAGGCCATACGATTTGCGCACTTGAGAAATGTGTCTATTCATGTGACGGTGAACACGATCGTGGATGACAGTGAGATACCGTCGCTGATTAAATATTTGCGCTTCCTGTATGAGGCAGGGACTGACGCTATTCTCGTGCAGGACCTCGGCGTGGCGAAGCTTGCCCATGAGGTAGTGCCAGATATGCCGCTTCATGCCAGCACGCAGATGACGGTTCATAATCTTGCGGGCGTAAAGGCTTTGACTGAGATGGGCTTTACGCGCGTCGTGCTGTCACGTGAGCTTTCGATTGAGGAAATAAAATATATCTGTGAGAACAGCGACGTCGAGATAGAAGTGTTCGCGCACGGCGCGCTCTGCGTGTGCTACTCGGGACAGTGCCTCATGAGCAGCATGATAGGTGGCCGCTCAGGTAATCGCGGAAAGTGCGCTCAGCCGTGTCGATTGCCGTACACGCTCATTGACGAAGACGAACATGATGTACTCAAAGGCAAAGCGGGGCAGTATCTGCTCTCGCCACGCGATTTGAACACGCTCGAGCTCATCCCTGAGCTTATGGATGCAGGCGTTGCTTCGCTCAAAATCGAGGGCCGCATGAAAAAGCCAGAGTATGTGGCCGTCGTTGTGGATGTTTATCGCAGAGCCATTGACAAGGCGATGCGCGAAAAGGGCAACTATGCGATCTCCGATGAGGACAACAGCAGCATTTCGCAGATTTTCAACAGGGATTTCACGACGGCGTATCTGAAGGGATACCCAGGTCGCGATTTCATGAGCGACAGGCGGCCAAACAACAGAGGGCTGCTCGTGGCGCGTGTCGTGAAGTATCGGGCGGACAAAAAGCGCGTCTTTATCAAGTGCTCGCAGGAAATCCACGAAGGCGATGAAGTCGAGTTTTGGGTGAAGGTCGGCGGGCGGCTGACGCTCACCATACACGACATGAAAAATAAAAGCGGCAAGACGGTGACGACGGCCAGCGTGGGCGAGACGGTGTCGTTGCCGCTCGAGGAAATGGTTCATGAGCATGACAGACTGTTTCGCGTGTATGATGCTCACCTCATGCAAAGAGCTCAAAGCACATATAAAAGTGGCGCTCCCGTGCTTCGCGTACCGATAATCGTAGAGGCAAAGGCAAAACTGGGGGAGCCATTTGCGCTGAAAATGACGTCGGCTGACGGCTATACTGCTGAGGCGTCGTCTGAATTCATCGTCGAAAAAGCAAAGAATCGACCAATTTCAGAGGACACTGTAAAGAAGCAAATGAATCGTCTTGGAACAACCGTATACGAAGCGACAGAATTCAAAATCGTCATCGACGATAATGCCATAGTGCCCGTGAGCGTTTTGAATGATGTTCGGCGCAAAGTGACGGACGCGCTCGACAAGGCGCGACTCGAAAAATACAAAAGGCCCGCCATAATCGTAAAAGAGAGCAGTAGTCACGTCATTGAACAGGCTGACAAGCAAAAAAAGAAAAAGAAAACGCGTCGTGCGAAAATCATGGTTGCGGTCGACTCACTCGATATGGCGCGAACGGCCATCGATGCTGGCGCCGATGGCATACTGTTTGGTGGAGACTCGTATCATCACAAGGTCATATGCTTGAAAGAATACGAGATGGCGCTCGAAATGGCTCACAGGAATAACAGAATAATCCATTTCAATACGCCGCGCATCGTTCGTTATCCTTATGTCGAATTCATGGAAAAGCTGCTTTCATCATTCAATGATATGCGGCCTGACGGCATCAACGTGCATAACATAGGCACGCTCTATATGGCAAGGGAAAAGACGAATATACCAATTCAAAGCGACTTTTCGCTCATCGCATTCAACGATATTGCGATTGATGAACTGCGCGCGCTCGGCGTATCGCGGGCAACGCTCTCGCCAGAGCTGAACTTCGGGCAAATCGAAAAAATCGCGGCGAAAAGCTCGTTGCCATTGGAGTGCATCGTGTATGGACGCATAGAGCTGATGGTATCGGCTTATTGCGCTATGGGAACATTCATTGGACATGATAGCGGCAAAGAAAAATGTACCGCTCCATGCACAAAGGACAGCTACGCGCTGAAGGACAGAATGGGAGCGAAATTTCCGCTTGTCACAGACGGCTTTTGCAATATGCACGTGCTGAATTCAAAGACGCTCAGCATGTTGCCGCATGCGGCGAGGTTTTCGTCAATCGGCATCGACATGATACGCATCGACGCGAGATTCATGAAGGAAGAAGAACTCGCTCGTATCATATCGGCATATCGCGATTTTCTTAATCTCGGCGGCGCGGAGCTGACGGAGAGGCAAAAAAAATTCGCAGAGAAAATTGAGGGAACGGAAATCACGCGCGGCCATTATTTCCGTGGCGTTGTGTAATAAAATTTTGCAGTAAACTTATTATTTTGGAGAGAAAGCATGAATCAAGATTCTTTGAAGATACTGGAATATGACAAGGTAAAAGCGATGCTCGCCGAAAGGACGACGACGCTCATTGGGCGAGAAAAGGCCACATCGCTCTTGCCGACAGATGAATACGAGGATATTCAGGAACTGCTCGACGAGACGGACGAGGCCATGAAAATCATTTGCTCCGTTAATCCACCGATGGGCGGGTTCAGAGACATTCGCTCTGCTGTCAAGAAAACGCAGTTGGGGCTCATACTTGAGCTGAATGATTTCGTTGACATCATGAGCACGCTCTATGCCATACGCCAGATGAAAAAATTCTTCAAAGAAATCGAGCTGTCTGTACCTGTCCTGCGCGGTTGGGCGCACGACATCGAGATACTGGGACAGCTTGAGAAAAATCTTGAGAATGCCATCGATGAGCACGGAAATCTCCGTGACGATGCCACGATGGAGCTTTCGCGCATCAGACGCGAGCTCAAATCATCACAGCGTCGCATAAAGGAATCACTGTCAAAGGTGCTTCATGATGCGGACAATCAGAAATATTTTCAGGAAGCAATCGTTACCATACGCGAAAATCGCTACGTCATCCCCGTGAAGTCCGAGTACAGACAAAAAATACCGGGCATCATACACGACCAATCGTCGACGGGCGCGACGGTGTTCATCGAGCCGATGAGCGTCGTGGAGCTCAACAACGACATAAAGCAGCTCGAGCTTCAAGAGGAGCACGAGGTCGCGCGCATCATGCAATCACTTTCGACGCAAATATCGAGAAACAGCGAAGCGCTTTTGGCGGATTTGGAAATATTCGGCAGACTCGACTTCGTATTTGCACGCGCAAAGCTGGCTGACGACATGCACGCAGTGAGGCCGATTGTAAACGACAATGGCGAGACGCATCTCGTGAAGGCGCGCCATCCGCTCATACCTGCGGGCAGGGTGGTGCCCATTGACATTTCACTCGGCGAGACATTTCGCATGATGCTCGTCACGGGACCGAACACGGGCGGCAAGACCGTCAGCATGAAGACGCTCGGACTTCTTTCTTTGATGGCGCAGTCGGGGCTGTTCATTCCCGCCGCTGTCGATTCGCGTATTGGTGTGTACAAAAATATTTACGCCGACATCGGCGACGAGCAGAGCATAGAGCAAAGCCTATCGACGTTTTCCGCGCACATGAAGCGCATCGTCGGCATACTCGATGTCATCACGAGCGACGACCTTCTTCTGCTTGATGAGATAGGTGCGGGCACAGACCCAGAGGAAGGCGCCGCGCTCGCGATGGCAATACTCGAAAATCTCTACAAGCGAAATGTCAGCACCGTGGCAACGACGCATTACTCGGAGCTCAAAACATTCGCCTATGAAAATGAAGGCATCGAAAACGCCTGCGTTGAATTTGATACGAAGTCACTGAGGCCGACGTATCGCTTGCTCATCGGCATCCCCGGCGCGAGCAACGCGTTTGCCATCAGCTCGCGGCTCGGCCTGTCGGATACGCTCATTGACAGAGCGAGGGAACTCATACAGCAGGACCACGCGAGATTTGAAGTCATCGTCAATGGCCTCGAGAAAGAAAAATCGTCGTATGAGAAACTCAATGATGAGCTCGACATCAAAAAGCGCAGCATAGAGGCACTTGAGGCAAAGCTCGAGGCGGAGCGCGACGAGATAAAGAAGCGCAAAGAAAAAATCATCAATGATGCGCATCGCGAGGGCACGGACATCATACGCAGAGCAAAGCGCGAGGCCGATGATGTCATCAAAGAGCTAAAGGCAGAGTTCAATGACCACGGCATTCGAAAAAGGCAACAAGTCATAAGCGACTCGCGCAGTCGTCTCGACAAAGCTGTGAGCGGCATGAGCTTCATCAATGGCGATGATGATGCGTACAGCGAGGTGGTAAATCTTGACACGCTCGCAGTTGGTGACAAGGTGTACGTCACATCGCTTGGACAAAAAGGCACGGTAGAGAGCATAAAAGGTCAGAACCTTACGATAGATTTGGGAAACTTAAGGACGACGGTGAAAGCTGAGAATTGCAGATTTGTCGCGAAGAAGAGCAAAGTCACGCATGCTATGCCGCGCAGGTCGACGAGCGCCATCTTGAACAAGATGTCAAACGTGAGGCGCGAGATAGACATACGCGGCATGCTCGTGGACGAGGGTGAGCAGGCCGTCGGCAAATTTCTCGACGACGCGCTTCTCGCAGGACTCAAGGATGTGCTCATCATTCACGGCAAAGGGACGGGCGCGCTCAGAAAAGGCATTCACGAATATTTGAAGCGTCAGCCATACGTCAAGAGCTTCGCATTTGCAGACATCGACGAGGGCGGCACAGGCGCCACGGTTGTCAATCTGAAAAAGTGATTTCCACTTAATTCATAATTGTGATAGAATAGATAAGAATTTCGTGTAAAGGAGAAGCTCAATCTCAATGGACAATCATAAAACAAATGACGCAAGGCGGAGGCGGCCCACTGCGTCAAAGCGTCCGAAGAAAAAATCGGGAACGCATTGGGGACGCATCGTATTAGGCTTTGTCATCGTCGCGCTTGTCATGCTGACAGGCATAGGTTGCGGCTTTCTGACGGCCAGCATAAATACGAAGCCGGACCTTGAGGGCGGCATGCAGCCGTCTGCCTCATCGCAGATTTACGATGTGAACGGCAATGAGATTGCCAACATTCATGCGACGGAGAATCGTGTGCCTGTGAAAATTTCGCAGATTCCGAAAAATTTGCAAAATGCCTTCATCGCCGTCGAGGATGCGCGCTTTTATGAACATTCGGGCATAGACCCGCGTGGCATCCTGCGTGCAATCGTGGCCAACATATCGAACCAAGGCATTGCTGAGGGCGGCTCTACCATCACGCAGCAGCTCGCGAAGAACGCGTATCTCACGCAGGAGCGCACACTGAGGCGCAAAGTGCAGGAGATGTTCCTCGCTTTGCAGCTCGAAAAGCAATACACAAAACAGGAAATTCTTGAAATGTATCTCAATCAGATATATTTCGGACAGGGCGCTTACGGCGTGGAGGCCGCCGCGAAAACGTATTTCGGCAAGGACGTGAAGGACCTCGACCTCAATGAGTGCGCCATGCTCGCCGGCATACCGAAGAGCCCGAACTATTATTCCCCGTTCAACAACATAGAGGCAGCACAGGAGCGCAAGGCTACCGTGCTCGACCAGATGGTGAAGTATCACTATATCTCTGACAGCGAGGCCATGAAGCTGAAAAAAGCCGATATACACCTCGTCAAGCCGCAGGCGACAAGCAATGTTGAGACAGCCTCGTATTTCATCGAGTATGTCACGCAGCTGCTCATCGACAAATATGGCGCCGATGCTGTGTATAAAAATGGCCTGAAGATTTATACATCCATTGACATGGACATGCAGAAGGCGGCAGAGGCGGCCATGAAGGATTTGCCGCTCTTCGAAACGGACGAGAATGGCATACAGCAGCCGCAGGGCGCTCTCGTCGCCATTGACCCGCACAATGGTCAGATAAAGGCGATGGTCGGCGGCCGCGGCACGGATCAGTTCAACAGAGCCACGATGGCAGAGCGTCAGCCCGGGTCGGCGTTCAAGCCGTTTGTCTTCGTCGCTGCGCTCGAAAATAAATTCGTGCCGTCAACAGTCATCGAGGATAGCCCCGTCAAGGTCGGCGATTGGGAGCCAGAGAACTACAACCGCGATTACAACGGCAAGGTGACGCTTCGCTACGTGGCGGAGCAGTCGCTCAATGTGCCGACCGTGAAAATCGCGCAGAAAATTGGCATAGACAAGCCGATTTATTATGCGCAGGAAATGGGCATAAGCACGTTCGTGCTTGATGGCCCTCAAAACGACAGAAACCTCGCGACGGCGCTCGGCGGTCTGACGCGCGGCGTGACGCCGCTCGAGCTCACGAGCGCATATTGCACGTTTGCAAATAAAGGCGTGCATGTCGAGCCTGTCGCCATTCTCAAGGTGCTCGATCGCAATGGCAAAATCCTCGAGCAAGCAAATCCGAAACAGAGGAATGTTGTCAGCGAGGCAAGCGCCGCGGCACTGACCGACATGCTTCAAGGCGTTGTCATTCGCGGCACGGGCACGGGCGCGAATATCGGACGGCCTGCCGCTGGCAAGACGGGCACGACGAGTGACTATCGCGATGCGTGGTTCGTGGGCTATATACCGGACCTCGTCGCGGGTGTTTGGGTCGGCTGTGATGACAATGATGATTTGGATGGCATGACGGGCGGCAATCTCCCTGCGACGATATGGCACGACTTCATGATGGGAGCCGCGAGCGAAATACCGCCGCGCGCGTTCGAGGGCGCCGCGAACTTCAGCGGTGACAAAATCGATGAGCTTGTAGAAGATAACAAAAATAAGAAGAACGACAAGAATAACAAAAACAACAAGAAAGACGACAAGAAGCGTCAAAATGAGACACCGCGCGCAGGAACGAGCACGAGTACGAGGCCAGATACGGAGAACGAGAGAAAGCAGCAGGAGGCAAATGAGCGCGTGACGCCGGCCGCTGTGCCAGATGATGAGCCGGATACGCCGGCAAGCGTGCCATCGGCGCCGTCGGCCGTGCCGAGCATGAGCGCGCCCAGTGGAAAAGGCAAAAATTAAAATAATTTGTATTTCATAAAATCAAAAGGAGCAAGATTGATGAGTGTAGAGACAAAAAATGCGTATGATGTTTTGAAGGAGCGTGGCTTCATCGCTCAATGCACGAATGAGGACGAAGTAAGAAAGCTCCTCGACAAAGAGAAAATTACATTCTATATCGGCTTTGACCCGACGGCGGACAGCCTTCATGCGGGGCACTTCATCGCGCTGATGGCAATGGCGCACATGCAGCGCGCTGGTCATCGTCCTATATGCCTCGTGGGCGGCGGCACAGGCACGGTCGGTGACCCATCGGGCCGCACGGACATGCGCAAGATGATGACGGATGAAATCATTGAGCACAACTGCAACTGCTTCAAAAAGCAGATGTCGCGTTTTCTCGATTTCAGTGATGGCAAAGCGCTCATCATCAACAACGGCGAATGGCTGAGAAAACTGAACTACATCGACCTCTTGCGCGAAGTGGGCGCACATTTCACTGTCAACCGCATGCTTGCCGCTGAATGTTACAAGCAGCGCTGGGAGCGCGGGCTCACGTTCCTCGAGTTTAACTACATGGTCATGCAGGCGTATGACTTCCTCGAGCTCCACAGGAGAGTCGGGTGCGTCATGCAGATGGGCGGCGATGACCAGTGGTCCAACATCATCGCGGGAGTTGAGCTTGTTCGCCGCAAGGAAGAAGGCGATGTTTTCGGCGCGACGTTCAACCTTCTGACGAAAAGTGACGGCAAAAAAATGGGCAAGACGGCGAGCGGCGCGCTTTGGCTCGACCCCGAGAAGACGTCGCCGTATGATTTCTACCAGTACTGGCGCAATGTCGATGATGCTGACGTCGAGAAATGCCTTGCGCTGTTGACGTTCTTGCCTATGAATGAGGTCCACAGGCTCGGCAGCCTAAAAGATGCAGAGATCAACGAAGCGAAAAAAGTGCTCGCGTATGAGGTGACGAAGCTCGTTCACGGCGAGGAAGAAGCCGAGAAAGCAAAAAAAGCGGCGGAGTCTCTGTTCGGCGGCAAAGGCGATACGGAAAATATGCCGACGATAGAGCTCGATGCTTCTGCCATCGGTACAAAGCTCATCGATGTCCTCACGAAAAGCAACATATTCGCATCGAAGAGTGAAGGCCGTCGACTCATGCAGCAAAATGGTCTGTCACTCAATGACGCGAAGATTTCCGACATCGAGTATGTGATTGACGACAAAGACTTCAAAGATAATGTTGCCATCGTCAAGAAAGGCAAGAAAAAATATTATCGACTCAAAATAAAATGAGAATAAATTCTTGACAAGTTTACAGTTAAGCTGTATTATATGTGCATAATTTAAATAAGTGCAAATCAGTGAGCAGGAAAAGTAGCTTTGTTGATTTCGTTCAGCGAGCTGGTGACCGCGAGAGCGATGGTGTGATGACCAGTCGAATAGATGAAGTGAATGGCCCTGCGAGAGTCCTTTGAAAGTCGCGTCAAATGATGCGGTGAGTAGATGGGAACGGTTGCCTCCGTTACAGGGCTAGGATATGTTAGTATCCGAAACGAGGAGACTTGAAATTCGCGCATCAGCGGATTGATTGAAGTCTCGAATTAGGGTGGCACCACGATAATATCGTCCCGGCAGTTAAACTGTCGGGACTTTTTATTTTATCAATTTTTTTTGCGAGGCGAAGTTATCATGACAAAAGTGAAAATTTGCGGCATCAAGACGCTCGATGCTGCAAAGACCGCTGAAAAATATGGAGCAGATTTTATAGGTTTCATATTTTGGCGCAAAAGCCATCGATATATTTCACCTGACGGAGCAAAAAAAATCGCATCGAAAATTCATGACAGCGCAACAGTGGGCGTTTTCGTTGATGAGGACATCGACGAGGTCAATCGCATCGCTGAGATGGTCGGACTTGACTACGTTCAGCTTCATGGCCACGAGGACAGCAAATACGCGATGAGTCTTAAGCGGCCTGTCATAAAGGCGTACAGATTTGGCGACAACTTCAATGAAGATGAGGCAAACGCATTCCCTGCGCAGTACATATTGATTGACAGCTTTCAAAAGGGCAAGATGGGCGGGACAGGCAAGCCATTCCGATGGAGTCAGTCAGCGGAGGCAATAAAGAAAATAAAAAAGCCCGTCATCATGGCGGGCGGCATATCGAAGGATAATGTCGAGGAAGCAATCAGCACTGTTCATCCGATGGGCGTCGATGTATCGGGAAGCCTTGAAGTCAATGGAGAGAAATCGCCGGAGCTCATAAAAGAGTTTTTGAGCATGGTCAAAGAAAATAATTTGTAAACAATATGAGGAGCAATCAAAATGAAAAATATATTAGCAGAAATCGTTGAAGAGAAAAAAATCATCGTGAAGAAAGCAAAAGAGGAAATGCCGCTGGCAGAAATAAGAAAACAAATCGTGCCAGCAAATTTTGGATTGTCGCACAAGCTCAGGACGGAGGAGTTCAGCCTCATCGCTGAATGCAAGCTGCAGTCCCCATCGAAGGGCAGGCTCTGCGACAGGTACACGATTGAGGAGCTCGTCAGCATATACGAGCAAAACGGTGCAAGCGCGCTTTCAGTGCACACGGACCCACATTTCCTCGGGAAGAACGAAGACCTCAAGGCCATCAAAAAAATCACAAGCCTTCCCATCATGCGCAAGGATTTCATCATCGACGAATATCAAATCTACGAGTCGCGCATGCTCGGCGCCAACGCGATACTGCTCATAGCGAGAATACTCACGGAAAACGAGCTTCATTCGTTCCTCTATAAAGCATGGAGCCTCGGCATGGACGTCATCATAGAGGTGCACGATGAGGACGACATGAAGAAAGCGCTTGGCACCCCTGCCGAATTCATCGGCATAAACAATCGCAATCTCATAACATTTGAGACATCGATAGAAAATACGTTGCCGTTGCTGAGCATGGTTGATGACAAAAGGACAATCATCAGCGAAAGCGGCATCTCAAGCTGCGATGATTGCGTGAGGCTGAGGAACGCGGGCTGCGATGGCATATTGGTCGGCGAAGGGCTCGTAAAGGCCGCCGACGTGGCACGTCAGACAAGACTCTTCTCAAATCCCGTCGTTGAAGATAAAAAAATCGCATAAGCAAATTCATATAAATTTACTAATAAATTGGGAGGAAATTTAAGATGACAAAAGGACGGTTTGGAAAATATGGTGGACAATATGTGCCGGAGACGGTGATGCCCGTGCTCAAAGAGCTCGAGGCCGCATATAACAAATATAAGGACGACGAGGACTTCAAAAAAGAGTTCCGCGATTATCTCATGAAGTATGCAGGGCGTCCGACGCTTCTCTATTATGCGAAAGGCCTCACGGATTATTATGGCAAAGCGAAAATATACCTTAAGCGTGAGGACCTCCTTCACACGGGCGCGCACAAAATAAACAACGCAATCGGGCAGGCGCTCCTCGCAAAGCGCATGGGAAAGAAGAAAGTCATCGCCGAAACGGGCGCAGGGCAGCACGGCGTGGCGACGGCAACGGTCGCGGCGCTCTTCGGGCTCGAGTGCCACGTGTTCATGGGCACGATGGACATAGAGCGGCAAAAGCTGAATGTGTTCAGAATGAAGCTCTTGGGCGCGCAGGTCATCCCCGTTTCGAGCGGAACGGGCACGTTGAAGGACGCGACGAGCGAGGCGATACGCTATTGGGCGTCGCACATCGAGGACACGCATTACATCATCGGCTCAGCGGTCGGGCCGCATCCATATCCGATGATGGTGCGCGATTTCCAGTCGTGCATTGGCAGTGAAATAAAGGAGCAAATAAAATCGGAAACGGGCGGCAGGCTCGATTATCTGCTCGCCTGCGTCGGCGGCGGAAGCAATGCCATTGGCACATTCTACGATTTCAGAGACGATAAGACGGTGAAAAAATTCGGCGTCGAGGCGGGCGGCAAGAGCGACAAGACAGGAGAAAATGCCAAGACACTGTCCGGCACGGGAGAGCCGGGCGTGCTGCACGGCGCATACAGCTACGTGCTGCAGACGCCCGAAGGTCAAATCGTTGAGGCGTACTCCATATCGGCGGGACTCGATTATCCGGGCGTCGGCCCAGAGCACTCATATTTCAAAGACGCGGGCATCGTCAACTATGTTTCGGTCACGGATCAAGAAGCGCTGGACGCTTTTCAGCGACTCTCACGCATAGAGGGCATCATACCGGCACTCGAGAGCTCACACGCGCTCGCATATCTTGAAAAGCTGATGCCAAAGACGAAAAAAGATGAAGTCGTCGTCGTGACGCTGTCGGGTCGCGGCGACAAAGACGTGCAGATGGTAGCAAAGGCACTGGGGGAGGAAATAGAATGACACGCTTGGAGAAAACATTTGAGGACTTAAAAAACGCTCATAAAAAAGGGCTCATCATATACATCATGGCAGGAGCGCCAGACATGGAGACGGCGATTGAGGCCGTCAAGGCAGCCGAAAAGGCGGGCGCTAATGCCATAGAACTCGGCTTGCCATTCTCTGATCCTCTCGCCGATGGTCCCGTCATACAGGAGGCGGGCATAAAGTCCATAAGAAATGGCACGTCGCTCAAATCCATTCTCGAGCTCGTGAAGGAAATCCGTACGTTCAGTGCCATTCCTTTGATTGGAATGGGCTACATAAACAATGTCATGAAATACGGCGAAGAAAATTTCGTTAAGGATTTCAAGGCGGCGGGACTCGACGGCGCCATCATACCGGATGTCCCACACGAGGAAAGCGATGATCTGCGGAAAATCTGCAAGGAGAATGACTTCAACTTCATCGAATTTGTCACGCCGGGCACAACAGAAGACCGCATCAAGGAAATTTGCACGTCCGCGAACGGCTTCATATATGCCGTTTCCGTCAACGGTGTCACCGGCGTGCGCGACCTTGATTATGCGCAGATAGGAAAAGTGACGGAGCGTGTCGAGAAAGAGACGGATGTGCCTGTGGCGATAGGCTTTGGAATCGGCTCACCAAAGGCCGCCGAGAATGCGGCGAAATATGCTGACGCCATCATCGTTGGCAGTGCCGTCGTGAGGCGACTGTTGGATGGCAAGCTGAGCGAAGTGGCGCCGTTCATCAAATCGCTGCGCGACGCAATAGACAAATGACGTGTGGAGGGCAAATCAATGCATGATATAAGAAGCAAACTCCACCCGACACTCGACGAATTCGAAGTGCTTGCCGAAACATCAAATATCATTGCCATTTCGACGGAAATCACGACAGACCTCGATACGCCTGTATCGACGTACTATAAACTCGTCGGCGACAATAAGGGATTTATCCTCGAATCCGTCGACACGACGCATCAGCAGTTCGGCAGGTATTCATTCATCGGTGCGGATCCGTTTGTGAGACTTCAGATTTTCAAAAATCGTCTGATGATAAACGAAAACGATCTCATGAAGTGCATAGACGGCAATCCCGTCGATACAATAAACAAATACATATCGTCGTTCATTCCATCGCAGCTCATTGACGAGCTGCCGCTTGCCAATGGCGGCCTCGTCGGATATTTTAACTTTGAAATTGCCGCGACGTTCGACAGGGTGCGTGGCGTCGATATTGGCGAGGATGAGCTTTTAGGCGAGTTCATGATGTGTCGGACGATGATCATATTCGACGCGCTGAAAAACAGTGCCCATGTGATTTGCCTCGCAAAAGTGAGCGACAGCGATGAAGCTGACGACGTATATGAGACCACAGTGCACAGGATGGAGTCGATTCGCGATAAATTTTTGAGCGCGATACCGCGAAAAGACAGCAGCGCACAAAAGCGAAAAGAAAAAGTCGATTTCATGAAACGATACGCCCATGCGCCGGAGGGCGTCATTGATGCCATAAGAAAAGCAAAGGAATACATATACGCCGGCGATATTTTCCAAGTCGTGCCATCGTTTCGATTTACGGAAAAAATCACGAAGCCCGCTTTTCATTTCTATCGTCGCCTGCGTCAAGTCAATCCATCGCCGTATATGTTTTACTTGAATTTCGGCAATACGAAGCTCGTCGGCGCATCGCCGGAGCGGCTCATAAAAGTGTCAGACGGCATGGTCTACACATACCCGATTGCGGGCACGAGGCGACGCGGCAAAAACGAGGCGGAGGACATCGCACTCGCTGACGATTTGAAGAACGATGAGAAGGAATGTGCCGAGCACTCCATGCTCGTTGATTTGGCGAGAAACGACATCGGGCGCGTGTCGGAGCCGGGCACGGTGCACGTGACGAAGTTCCGCTCCATAGAAAAATTCAGCCATGTCATACACATGGTATCGGAAGTGGTCGGCAAGCTGAAAGACGGTCTCACGCCAATGGATGTGTTCAAATTCGCGTTCCCTGCAGGCACGGTGAGCGGCGCGCCGAAGCTCCGCGCCATGGAGATCATAAACGAGTTAGAGCCTGTGCGCCGTGGAAGCTACGCGGGCTCTGTCGGCTACATTGATTTCTGTGGCAATATGGATGTGTGCATCACGCTGAGGACGATGCGCATCGAAAATGATGAAAACGCGTATATTCAGTCCGGCGCCGGCATCGTCGCTGACTCGATACCCGAGCATGAGTATCAGGAGTTCCTCCAAAAATCAAAAGCGCTTTTCGAAGTCGTAGAGGAGGTAGAGAACGATGTCGTTGCTTTTAATTGACAACTATGATTCCTTCACATACAACGTCTATCAGTTGCTATCCGAGATTGGCGCCGACGTCGAAGTCACGAGGAACGACAAGATGACCGTGCAGGAAATTCGCAGCCATCACTATCAAGGCATCATCATATCGCCGGGGCCAGGCGTACCGAGCGACGCAGGCATCACAGAGGACGTCATACGTGATATGAAGGGTGAGATTCCAATCCTCGGCATCTGTCTCGGCCATCAGGCAATCGGCGAAGTATTCGGTGGGAAAATCGTCCGCGCAAAAAATATCGTCCATGGCAAGGCGTCAAAGATTAAGCATCATGGCAAAGGCATTTACGCGGGGCTGCCAAATGATTTTGAGGCCGCCCGCTACCATTCGCTCATCATAGAGCGCGCATCGCTCCCCGCATGCCTCGAGATAACGGCTGAACTCGATGATGGTACCATCATGGGCGTCAGGCACAAGGAATACAATGTGGAGGGCATACAGTTTCATCCCGAATCGATTCTTACGCCGAATGGCAAACAGCTCATGAAGAATTTTTTGAACGCGCTGCAATAGCATCATACAATGACAAATGATGTTTGTTTTCACACTGCGACAAAAATCGCAGTGTATTTTTTTTGAAAATTTTTTGGTACAATAGTCGTTGAATGAGCTGAACGAATTGAGGCGAACGACAAACATGAATCTGACGGATGACATATCGTGCGTCAAGGGCATCGGACCGAAGAGAGCCGCCGCGCTGAAGCGTCTCGGCATCGCGAATGTCTACGATATGATCACGTACTACCCGAGGACGTATATAGACCAGAGCAAAATCACGAAGCTCGACGAGCTCAAGGCAGGCGACAATGCCACGGTGATGGGCTACATCACGAACGTGAGCGAGCGAGCGGCGAGGCGCAACATTTCCATATTGAACGTCATCATAAGCGACGGCACAGGATTTCTCTCAATCGTGTTTTTCAATCAATCTTTTCTCAAAAAGAATCTGATTTCCGGCAAAAAAATTTTGGCTACGGGCAAAATAGACTACGCCTACAGGAGCAGCAATACTTTCCAGATGAGCAGCATCAGCCTCTTTGAAATCATGGACGCTGACGGCGCCACGCGTCACGGTGTCATTCCCGTCTATTCGGCCACGGCGTCGCTCAATCAGAAATTTTTCCGCAAAGCGATTCAACAAATTTTAGATGATGTGCCGCATTTTGATGAAGTGACGCCAGAGAGCATACGAAAAATATATGGCCTCATGGGGCGCGACGATGCCATGCGCGAGATACATTTCCCCAAAAGCATCGAAGCGCTGAAAAAAGCGCGTGAGCGTCTCGCGTTCGACGAACTCTACATCATACAGTGTGGGCTTTTGATCATACGCAAAAAAAATGAGACGGAGGCGCACGGCATACGCCATCTCATGAACAGTCGACTCGTGAACAAAATATATGCGTCTTTGCCATTTGCGCTGACACAGGACCAAGAGCGCACGTGGCGAGAAATCGTCTCCGACATGGAGAAGGCGACGCCGATGCGTAGGCTCGTGCAGGGCGACGTCGGCTCGGGCAAGACCGTCATCGCGCTTTTGGCGCTTGTGAAGACGGTGGAGAACGGCTATCAAGGCGTGCTGATGGCGCCAACGGAGATATTGGCGCGCCAACATTTTGACACGTTTACGGAAATGCTGAAGGGGACTGGCATACGTCTCGGCTTTTTGTCGGGTCATCTTTCCGCAAAAGAGCATCAGACTATGATTGACGCTGTCGCATCACACGACGTTGACGTCATCATCGGCACGCATGCGCTCATACAGGATAAAGTGCGCTACGATGCGCTCGGGCTTGTCGTCACGGATGAGCAGCACAGATTTGGCATTGACCAGCGCGCGACGCTCACAAAAAAAGGCACCACGGATGTGATGCCGGACCTTCTCGTCATGACGGCGACACCAATACCGCGGACGATGGCGCTGACCGTCTACGGCGACCTCTCCGTGTCGCGCATAGAGAGCATGCCGCCGGGGCGCAAGCCCATACGCACTTTTGTGCGCACAAAGGACAGACGGCGGCTCATCTATGAATATGTTCATAAAGAAATCGCGTCGGGACGGCAGGCGTATGTTGTTTGCCCGCTCATCGAGGACAGCGAAAACAGCGGCTTGCTTTCCGCCGAGGCCATATACGCAGAGCTGTCGGGCGGCATATTCCACGATGTGAAATGCGGGCTCGTTCATGGCAAACTCAAAAGCAAAGACAAGGAAGCGGTGATGGCATCGTTCTACAACGGCGAGACGAAGCTCCTCGTCGCGACGACTGTCATCGAAGTAGGCGTCAATGTACCGAATGCCACCATCATGGTCGTTGAAAATGCGGAGCGGTTCGGCCTGTCGCAGCTTCATCAGCTGAGGGGACGCATCGGTCGCGGTGAGTATCGTTCGTTTTGCATACTCGTCATGGGGCATGAGACGGCCATCGCGCGGGAGCGGCTCTCCATAATGGAGCGCGTATCGAGCGGGTTTGAGCTCGCCGAGGAAGACCTGCGGCTCAGAGGGCCAGGACAATTTTTTGGCTCCATGCAGCATGGCATCGGCGACCTCAAAATCGCCAATGTGCTTCGCGATACTGATATACTCATGAAGGCGCGCGAGGCGGCGAAAGTCACCATAAGCGACGCGGCGACGCTGTCATTCATGAAGAAGCTATTGTCGCTGAAATACAAGGAGCATTTCGAGCACATCAATGACACTTAAAAATGATTTGAAATACGTTGAAATATGTCGAGACGTTTAAACTCCCTTTTTATTTTCATTCGCTGGTGTTATTGTGAATGGAAATTTTTAAGGGAGCGATATTTTGAAGCCAGAAAGAATCGTGCAGATTACGGCATTTGTCTTGCTTATCGCCGTGTTTGCTGTCATATATTTTACGCATCCAGATTTTTTCATAGAAATTTGCCATGCGACGACGTGCGGCGACATCGACAAGCTCGTCACATATATCAATTCGTTTGGCGTCTGGGCCGTCGTCATCAGCTTTGTCATTGACGTGCTCATAAATGCTGCGGGCTGTCTGCCCTCGATATTCATGTCGACGGCGAACGGCATCATATTCGGCGTCGTCGGCGGTGTCATCGTCTCGTGGCTCGCGGAAACGACGGGCGTCATCATCAGCTTTCTCCTCATGCGTACCGTGCTCCGCGACACGGCGGAAAAGATTATCCGCAAGAGCAAATATTTGACGAAGCTCGATGAATTCAGCGGCAAGGATGGCTTCAAGCTCATGCTGATTGCGCGAACGATACCGTATTTCCCATCGGGCATACTCACGGCCCTCGGCGCCGTCAGCCGCATCAGCGTGAAGGACTACGCTCTTTCTAATCTCATCGGCAAATTTCCATCAACGGCGCTAGAGGTCATCATCGGCCATGACGTCGTGCTGCTTGAAGAAAATATGGTGCGACTGACGCTCGTCGTCATTGGTGCGACAGTTGTCTACGGCGCGCTTTGGTATTATCAAAAGAAAAAAACCAAGCGCGAAAAAGACGCAGAAAAAGATACAGAATCTGCATGTTAATATGTTAACTAACGCTTGCTTTTGCATAGGAAATAACATAAAATGTAAAGATATATTGTGATATATTATAAAAAGTTTTGAATTAATCATCGATGGGGGAGATAACATTGACAAAAGTGCTTGTGAATGGTGCGTGCGGCCGCATGGGACAGGCCGTGGTCAAAGCGGTGCTTTCTGATGATGAGCTCGAGCTCGTGGGCGCTGTCGATCTAAGAGGCGGCATGGACGCGGGCGAGCTGGTAGGACTGCCAAAAGCTGGCGTCACAGTGACGACAGATTTAGTGAAGACATTCGACGACGCGAAGCCAGAGGTAATGGTTGACTTCACGCGCCCAGACGTCGTCCTTGGCAATGCGCTGACAGCGCTGAAAAATGGCGTTTCGCCAGTCATCGGCACGACAGGCCTCTCATCGGATGATAAGGAGAAAATAAAAAAGCTCGCAGAAGAAACGGGAACGCCGGCATTCATAGCGCCGAACTTCGCCATCGGTGCGGTGCTCATGATGGTCATGGCGAGAGAAGCGGCGAAATATCTGCCTGACGTCGAAATCATAGAGCTCCATCACGACAAGAAGCTCGATGCGCCATCGGGTACGGCGATACAGACGGCCGAGATGATAGGCGAGGTGCGCAGAAAGCACAAGCAGGGTCATCCCGATGAAAAAGAAAAGCTCGCGGGCGCGCGTGGTGCCGATATAGATGGCATCCGCATACACAGCGTGAGGCTCCCAGGATACGTCGCTCATCAGGAAGTCATATTTGGCGGGCTCGGTCAGACGCTCACCATTCGTCACGACTCGATGGATCGCGAATCATTCATGCCGGGTGTCGTGATTGCCTGCAAAAAGATACGCAGCCTCAAAGGTCTCACGGTTGGACTCGAAAAATTGCTTTGATAATATATTCATGAATTTGTGAAATCGCAGTGTCCAGTCACCCCACCACCGCGCGTTGCGCGGTCCCCCGCTCCTCAAGGGGCGGACAAATGATGGATCATAAATATATTGCAAATTCAAATTAAACGATAGAAAGGTGAAACTCATGAAGAAATATAATGTCGCCATACTCGGTGCGACGGGCGCCGTCGGCCAGGAGTTCATAAAGCTCATAGAGGAGCGCAATTTCCCATACGCAGACCTAAAGCTCCTCGCATCGAAGCGCTCCGCAGGCACGAAGCTGAAAGTAAATGGCAAGGAATACGTCGTTGAGGAAGCGACGGACGATTCGTTTGAGGGCGTGCAGATTGCGCTGTTCGCGGGCGGCTCCATCAGCAAGCATTTCGCTCCGGTTGCTGTGAAGGCGGGCGCCGTCGTCATCGACAATTCCAGCACGTTCCGCATGGATCCCGAAGTCCCTCTCATCGTGCCTGAGGTCAATCCTGAGGCCATAAAGCAGCACAGGGGCATCATCGCGAATCCGAACTGCTCGACCATCATAATGGTCATGGCGCTTAAGCCGCTCTATGACATATCGAAAATCAAGCGCATCGTCGTGTCCACGTATCAGGCTGTGTCGGGCGGCGGCAAAGAGGCAATGGCAGAGCTTGAGACGCAGGTCGATGACATCGTGAACGGCCGCCCGGTAAAGGCTGAGGTATTGCCTGTTGCAAGCATGGAAAAGCACTATCAGATCGCATTCAATCTCATACCGCAGATTGACGTTTTCAAAGAAAACCTCTATACAAAAGAGGAAATGAAGATGATAGACGAGACGAAGAAAATCATGGCGGATCAGACCATGCGCATCACGGCGACGACCGTGCGCGTGCCTGTATACAGGAGCCACGCCGAATCCGTCAATGTCGAGTTTGAGGGAGATGTCAGCGTCGAGGCCGCGAAAAAGGCGCTTGACGCGTTCCCAGGCGTCATCGTGCGCGACAATCCGGACGAGCAGGTCTACCCGATGCCGCTGTTCACATCGAGCAAAAACGATGTGGAAGTCGGCCGCATAAGAAAAGATTACTCCATAGAGCATGGCCTCAATTTCTGGGTATGCGGCGACCAAATCAGGAAGGGCGCAGCACTCAACGCTCTGCAGATTGCGGAATACATGATTGAGCACGACATGTTCTGATTAGACTCTCATATTGCAAAGGGGGAACTTTCATGGTAAGCGATGAAACGATGATGTTTCACATTGGCTCGGATGAGAACAAGGCGCAAAATATCATCAAGAAAGTCTGCAAGGCAATGCAGGACAAAGGCTATAATCCCATAAACCAGCTTGTCGGCTACATCCTCTCAGGTGACCCCGCTTATATCACAAGTCACAATGACGCCCGCAACATGATAAGGACGCTCGAGCGCGATGAACTTTTGGAGGAGCTCGTCAGGGCGTATCTTGAGCAAATAAAAAATGACTGACACGATGAACATGATAGCCACAGGCGGCACAAAAAGAATCATGGGCCTCGACGTCGGCGACAGGACAGTGGGCATAGCCGTGAGCGATGCGCTCATGATGACGGCGCAGGGCGTGACGACGATTCGCCGCATGACGATGGAAAAGGATTTGGCTACGCTGAAAGGGCTCATTGATGAATACGAGACAAACACGCTCGTATTCGGTTGGCCGAAGAATATGAACGGCACAGAGGGCGAACGATGCGAAATTGTCAAATCATTTTCAGATGAAGTGAAAAAGATCGCGCCCAACGCAAAGATGATTTTTTGGGACGAGCGTCTCTCGACTGTAGCGGCAGCGAAAAGCCTCATTGCAGCCGACGTCAGCAGGAGAAAGCGCAAGAAGGTCATTGACAAAATGGCAGCGGTGTTCATATTGCAGGGCTATCTCAATAGCCTCGTATAAAAATATCAAAGGAGAAGAAAATGTCAGAAAAAGAAAAGAAAAACCAAATCGAAGATGTCGACAATATCGATGATGACGAAGTCATAGTCGTCATGAAAGACGAGGATGGCAATGAGCTCTATTTTGCAGAAGAAATGAGACTTCTCGTCAATGACGATGAATATGCGCTGCTTGTGCCGACTGTTTCGGACGAGGAAGCAGCTGAGCATGCGCATGGCGATGAAGAATGTGAATGCGACGATGACGACGCGGCATTCTTCGCGAAAATCGTCAAAGACGAAAATGGCGAAGAAGAATACATCGAGCCAAACGACGAAGAATTCAAAGCTGTCTGCGCGGCGTATGATGAACTTGTCGATGACGAGGACAGCCAAGAGTAAAGCGCTCACTCAATAACACAGCGAATATGAAAGCCCCCAATGGGTCGGAAATATACCGATGCCGTTGGGGGCTTTTTTAGTAAAATTTTGTATATCATGACGCCGTCAGGGCGTGAAAATTTATATTTGAAAATTTTTATTATAAAGCAGGAATTAGCGTAGTGACGGCGAAATTATATAGTGTGGTCATTGTTGTGATGGTGAATAATTGATTTTACAAAGAGAGTGAAACGTTAATAGTACGATAGTTAGGAATCTTGTATTAGCTTAAGATAAACATTATGGGGGATGATTTGTGCATGAACAAAAGAATAGACGCGTTTGATATTTTGAAAGGGTTTGGAATAATATGTGTCATACTTGGGCATATGCCTGGTGATGCGTTTTTCGTGAAGGTAATAAGACATTCAGTGTTTTCGTTTCACATGCCTTTATTTTTCCTTATAAGTGGTTATTTCCTTTCAATGAAGCATGATTATAAGGATTTTATTATTGATAAGGCCCAAAAGCTGTTGATACCTTATTATTCGACATGTGCTGTTATCTGTGCGTTGTCTGTGCCTGTCAGCATTCTGCTGAATCAGTCTGCAAAGAACAATTTGATAAAATGGATAGGTGGTACTATTTATGCAGGCGGTTCAGGTAGCATACACGCTGTCACCTTCATGCCAACATTTATTGGCGCAATATGGTTTCTTTGGGCATTGTTTTGGGCGTTTGCAATAGTTAGAGCACTTTTTGATAAATTATCAGTAAATAAAGCTTTTGTTATTACGCTTATAATGTGGTTCGTGGGATGGCAGTCATCTCAAATTTTTTGGTTGCCGCTTGATATTCAAGCGGGTCTTATGGCGACGATTTATCTTTGCATAGGGTACATTGTAAGACAAAAGGATATTTTATCGAAGAAGCCAATGATGCCTTTAATTTTGTGCGGAATTGTCCTCTGGGGGGGTGCGTGTGTTTCTCAGGAATGTCAATAGTAAGAGGATACTTTAAAACGGGAATTGTGAACGTTATAGCATCGCTTGTAGCGGTGTATATATTTTTTATGATATCAAAATGGTTTGATGAACATGTGCCGCAGACAATGACATTTCTAAAGTGGTTTGGACGAAACACGCTCATAGTACTTTGTATGCATATAATAGAATCTGACTTGTTGCCTTGGTATATGGCTCAAAACTACCTAAGTGAGATGCATGTTCCTTCTGCTATCATATATATAATTATCTTTGCCATGAAAATAATCATTGCAAGCCTTGGTATTTTGGTTATAAACAAATTTTCTGTTTTAAGATTTTTATTCAAAGGCGAAAAATATAGTACTGGTAATTAAAGTACAGAGGAATTCATTTCGTTAGTAAATATATTTGAAGGGATGCCATTCATAACGTTATGCATAGATGATGGCTTTTATACTGATTTAGTTCAAATTACTTTGATAATATCTATAAGATATGTACATTTAGAAATTCAGGGTGCAATATTAGTAAACCTTAAAAATGCTAAAAATTGAAATAAATGAACGGATTATATGTTGAGCTCATTGTAACGACTATAGAAAGCAGAAATATAACCGTTGCCAATAATGGCTCGCAAATATTCATTGCCTTTGTATTGTTTAGCCGATTTTTTAACATTGGAACAATCGGCGTAGAAAGAATGACCCCTAGTATCCAAACCGTTCTTCCGTTATATATGTAGTACCAAGCAGTACTGTCGAATAGTCCTGTACTACCGACGCCGATCATTGTGCCAATATAATTCATTGCATGATTGATGTCGGGTGAGCGGAACAAAGTCCAACCAATTATTATTGCCAAAAGAGCGTAGATGTGTGCTAATACGCCAATTTTTTCGGGGAAATTGGTAATTTTTTCCATCATCAATAGCACAAAATAAAATAGACCCCATAAAACGAAAGTCCAATTTGCGCCATGCCATAAGCCTGTCAGCGTCCATACTACAAACAAATTAAGGATCCAGCGTACTTTTGACACCCTGTTGCCACCCATCGGAATATATACATAGTCGCGAAACCATGTGCCGAGCGATATATGCCATCTACGCCAGAATTCCGTAGCGCTTCGCGATATATAGGGATAGTTAAAATTTTCAGTGAAATGGAACCCAAACATTTTCCCAAGACCTATAGCCATATCGGAGTAACCAGAAAAATCAAAATATATCTGCAATGTATACGCAACAGCGCCAAGCCATGCCGTAGCAACAGATAAGGATGTATTCGCGTCGAATATGTTATCAGCAATTTGTGCAATAAAATTTGCGAGGAGTACCTTTTTTGCCAGTCCGTATATGAATCGCATCATGCCATCGGAGAAATCGTGAATATTCTCGTTACGAGCTGCTATCTGCTTTTCTATTTCGTCATAACGGACGATGGGGCCAGCAATGAGCTGAGGGAAAAGTGCGATATAGAGACCAACATTCAGCATATTTTTTTGAGGCGATGCTTTTCCATAGTAAATATCGAAAATATACGAAAGTATTTGAAATGTAAAAAAAGATATACCTATAGGAAGACTTATGCTCAAAAATGAGAAATCTCTTCCAAGTAATAACCCTAACTCATGCGCAGTGAATGTGAGATATTTAAAAACAAACAAAAGACCTACGTTGAAGACTACACCAGTAACAAACCATTTTCGCCGTACCGCATTACTATGGCCTGATATTTCACCGACATGGAGCCCAATAAACCAGCCTACAATTATCGAAAAAACCATCAAGAACACAAATATCGGTTCGCCCCATGCATAAAAAAAGAGACTCATGAAAAGAAGCAGTCTGTTGCGAAATGTGCGAGATTTAAAAAAGGGTTGATAATAAGCTAATAACGTAATGGGTAAGAAAAGAAACAGAAATACCGTCGAAGAGAATACCAATAAGATCAGCCCCTACTGTATGTGGAATTTAATTATCTGAAATCAAAAAATGCTGTATGACTATTGTTTTTGTTCTCGGCAGTCAAATTCTCAATATTGTATAAAACTATTACTGTGTCAGGCTGTTCACTTTTTATATACGATAGAAGGCTGCCAGTGAAGTACCTTAAATCAATTCCTTGGATTTTTTCCATTCCAAGTATGAGAAAAGGCATCGCGGTCAAAGCAAAAGAATCTTTTACTATGAGTGCTTTTTTCCCATCCGCTTTAAGCCTGTTTTCCATTGATGTCAAAGCGTTATCGCCGTATGAATATGTCCAATACGAAAGGTTATTTAATCGACTCATATCATATACAACAGAAAAATCACCATCCTTGGATACGCTAAGTGATGGTATAGAGATGTGTATTGCTGTTTGAAATTTTGGGTAATACAGAGAAAAGTCATCCTTTGTTGTCATGGCAAGTGTCACTTTTTTGCCACGGCTTCCAAGGAAATTGGACGGATATGTGGTTTTGTCATATCTTATGGGGTCTAAAAGTGAAATGTCTGCGTCATATCCATAATGATTGTTCATGTAATCGAGAATTTTAGACGATGCCCATCGTGCCGTTGACGCTGTCCAATGATGATCCGTTTTATAAAATAACTGGTGTTGCTCAAATCCTGCAGTCTCTATTTCATCTCTGATGTCAATAACGTCGACACCGTATTCTCGTAGGCCTGTTACAAATTCATCGCCGTTTTGATTTGAGAAATCAAGCTTTCCTGCGTAATCAGTTTCCGAGCGGGCTATCTTCGATGGTGCTAGCACCATGAGAAAATTTATGCCACTCTCATGGCATTTGTCGCTGAGAGATTTTACGGCGTTTATTTTCCATGATGTATCAACGCGTGGATTGAATGACACAAGCTGTCCATCAGGCATTACCACAACACTGTTATATTCTTTTGTACGCGATATATCCCAGCATATAGTTTTTTTATAAAGATTGTAGCACTTTACACTGACCATATAATTCCAGAAATATATATTTGTCCAATCTCCAATTTTCTTTTCGATGCCCGTGATTCTATTTTTTGTAGAATGGCAATGCGTCACAAACTCATTGAACTTTTGTACCTCTGTACTGGTGCTTTTGTTGCTCTTCGTTTTGTTTTCTGTTGCAGAGTACTCGAATGGATATAATTTTGCCCAGTCGATATGTATCTCATTTTTGCCACTGTCTGTTATAGCTCCGCCCAATTCTCTTAATTCGTCGCTGTCGTAGAGTATAGCTTTTGTAAGTGGGTTATAAATGTGAAGTTTTTTCACAATCACATTCATTGTTATCGAACGCAACATTACAATTAAAAATGACATTATGAGTAGACAAGCGCAAAAAATCATCATCTTATCTTTTATCGTTGTCTTGTTATTAAAGTGTGATAGCGAAATAAATGTCAAAAATCTCACTCCTATGATAGATTTTTAATAATCATACCATGCCTGTCCCCCCCCCGCAAGACAAATGCTCACTAGATCTATGATTTGTTTAAAAAAATAAAATTATTTGTTTTTTCGTCAAACTTGCTATAATATTAAGATATGGTTATTTATGAATTGAGGAGGCGGGTTTGATTGCCAGATTGGCTAATGAGGCAGATTGAGAAACTCTCTGACTATATCGGCGCTTTTGAGGTGCCCAGCGGCACGTTGAAGCGCAATGCTGTTATCGGCGGTGTCGTTGTCGTCATTTTCGTGTTGGGCGTCGGCGTTTCTTTGGGGCTGAGTGGTTCGGGTACGTCGGCGAATCGTGCGACAAAGCAAGTGGATGCGGATGCGCCGATTTATCTTCGCATAGAGCCGGGCATGACGGCGAGTAGCATTGGGCTGATGCTCTCTGACCACGATGTCATAGACAGCCGCTTTTGCTTTTGGCTTTTGTCGAAGCTCAATGGTGCGGATGATAAATTCAAGACGGGCATGTATCGCTTTGAGCGCAACATGAATACGCGCGATGTGCTGAATATCATCATCAATGGTGAGACGTCGCCTATTCGCTTCACCATACCCGAGGGATTCAATGTCAACGAGATAGCAGCACGGCTCGATGAGCAGGGCATAACTTCGGCTGACGATTTCAAAAAGTCTGCCAAAAAGTTTGCGCCGTATCGCTATATGGTGGATGAGCCAAATGCGAATTACCGCGCAGAGGGTTTCCTATTCCCAGATACATACGAAATCGATGATAATCTCCCTGCCATTTCCATTTTGCAGATGATGGCGAGGAATTTTGACAATCGATTGACTGAGGAAATGCGTGAGCGCGCGGCGTCGGAGGGACTCTCCGTATATGAGCTCGTCACGCTCGCCTCACTTGTGGAGAAGGAAGCGCGCTTCGATGAGGACAGGCCCATCATTGCACAGGTGTTTTTGAAGCGCCTCAAGATGGACATGCCGCTCCAGTCGGACACCACCATTCAGTATTTGCTGGATGCGCCAAAAGAGGATGTATCGTATGAGGACACGGAGATTGAGTCGCCATATAACACGTATCAGCATATAGGTCTCCCGCCGGGGCCAATCGCAAATCCCGGCATGGATGCCATAGAGGCCGTGCTGTATCCTGCCAATACGGATTATTTGTATTTCGTTGCCGACCGTCAGGGGCACAATCACTATTCGCGTACATACGATGAGCATCTGGAAATTGTCGACCGTGTGAGATAATCATGAAAAAAGCAGAATTACTTTCGCCTGCGGGCAATATGGAAAAATTAAAAATGGCCATTCTCTACGGCGCGGATGCCGTGTACTTAGGCGGCACTTCGTTTGGCCTGCGCACGCTCGCGGGAAATTTCACGAATGAGGAAATGGACGCAGCCGTGCGGTTTGCGCATGAACGTGGCAAAAAGGTCTATGTCACCGTGAATATTTACCCACGCAATGATGACCTTGATGCTTTGCCAGACTATCTGTCATTTTTGTCTGATATAGATGTGGACGGTATTCTCGTCGCCGACCTTGGAATTTTCATGACGGCGAGAAAAGTCGTGCCGAATATGCCAATCCATAT
Organism: uncultured Selenomonadales bacterium; assembly: GCA_900314765.1. Taxonomy (GTDB): domain Bacteria; phylum Bacillota; class Negativicutes; order Selenomonadales; family Selenomonadaceae; genus RUG024. The sequence continues at coordinate 52,147 of OMWN01000067.1, forward strand.
CAGCACGCAGGCGAACAACACGAATATAGCGACCGTAAATGCGTGGCGTGAGCTCGGGGCGTCGCGCGTCGTCCTCGCCCGCGAGCTTTCGATGCACGAAATAAAGGAAATTCGTGACGCAACGCGTACGGAGCTCGAAATGTTCGTTCATGGTGCCATGTGCATCTCGTACTCGGGGCGCTGTCTCATATCGAGCTTTTTGACGGGGCGAGATGCCAATCGTGGAAATTGCGCGCAGGCATGCAGATGGCGCTATGCGCTCATGGAAGAGACGCGAGAGGGAGAATATTTCCCTATAGAAGAGGACGCGCGCGGCACGTATTTCTTTAATTCAAAGGACCTTTGCCTCATCAATCACATAGATGATATACTCGGCGCGGGCATTGACAGCCTCAAAATAGAGGGCCGCATGAAGAGCATCCACTATGTTGCGAGCGTCACAAAAGTCTACCGCGAGGCCATAGACGCTTATTATGATGACTCAGAACACTTTAAAGTAAAAAAAGAATGGCTCGATGAACTCGAAAAGGTCTCGCACAGGCCGTATACGACGGGATTCATGTATGGACAGCCAACGCATGACGACCAGATATATGGCACATCGTCTTATGTGCAGACATCTGATTTCGTCGGACTCGTGCTCTCGTATGACGCAAAAACACACGTTGCGACGGTGGAGCAACGAAACAATATGAAGGCTGGACAAGAGATAGAAGTGTTCCAGCCGAAAGGGAAAACATTCAGGCAGATAATTCACGACATGCACGATGATGCGGGAAATGCAATCGATGTGGCGCCTCATCCGCAGCAGATTTTGACAATGCAGATGGATGCGCCGGTTGAACCGTATTCGGTACTGAGGCGAGATGTTAAGCAATAGGAGAGATGATGATGGCTGACAGTGAAAATATCGTTCGCTACAAGGGCACGGCGACGGGACGCGTGCAGGGTGTAGGCTTTCGTGCATTCGTGCAAAAGCATGCCATAAAGCGCGGCATAAAAGGTTGGGTGCGAAACATGAGCGATGGCTCCGTCACGATGGAGGCCGAGGGCGACAAAACGTCGCTCGAGGCGCTTCGCGACGACATCATGAAGGGCAATCTGTTCATAAAAGTGAAGGCGCTTTCATGGGAAGAAATGCCGATAAAGTGCGACGAAGATGATTTTGTGATTTTAAAGTGAGGCGGCTTTTATGTGGAAGATACTCGTTATTCACGGACCAAATCTTAATCTTTTGGGCACGCGCGAGCCGGAAATTTACGGCAGCATGACGCTTGACAAGATAAATTCCATCATAGAAAAGCGGGCGACCGAGGCGGGGATTTCGGTCGACTTTCAGCAGACGAATTATGAGGGCGCCATGGTCGAGCTCATTCAGTCGGCGGGCGCTCAAGGCTACGCTTTCATCATACTGAATGCGGCGGCCTTTACGCACTACAGCATCGCCGTGCGTGACGCCATCGCGGCCATCGATGTGCCTGTCATAGAGGTGCATTTGTCGAATATCCATCAGCGCGAGGAGTTCCGTCACATGTCGGTCATCGCGCCAGTGGCGCTCGGGCAAATTTGTGGTTTTGGCGTTGACAGCTACATGGCGGCGCTCGAGGTCATCATCAGAAGGTTAAAAGGTGAGGAAGATGATATGGATTGATTAAGGACAGACTTATACATCTGCGCGAATTTTTGAAGGAGAAAAAAGCAGACGCGATTGTCATAAACAAGGAGGTCAATCTCCATTATTTCAGCGGATTTCGCGGCGACGACACGCTCTTGATTATTTCGGATAAGAAAGCGCTTCTCGTGACGGATTTCAGATATACGGAGCAGGCAGAGAGCCAAGCGCCAGAGTATGAGATAGTGGAGCAAAAGAAGGGCCTGTGGCAAAAAGCGGCGGAGTGCATAAAGCAGAACGGCTGGAAAAACATCGCGTTCGAGGGCAACGCGTTGATTTATGACGATTATGCGAGGCTCGCAAAGCTGCTTGACAATGAAAGCATCAATATCCCTGTCAACCTGAGTGCGCTCAGGGTCATAAAAGAAGCAGAGGAAATCGAGCTTATAAGAAAAGCTGTGAAAATCAGCGATGATGCGTTCAGTGAAATCGTAAAGTTCATAAAACCCGGCGTCAGCGAAAATGAGGTCGCGGCGGAGCTTGAGACAACGATGAGGCGCATGGGCTCGGAAAAGCCAGCGTTCACGACGATTGTCGCCTCAGGGAAGCGTGGCAGTCTCCCTCACGGTGTTGCAACAGAAAAGTTGATTGTTGACGGAGAATTTGTTACAATGGATTTTGGTGCTGTTTACCAAGGGTATCATTCCGACATCACGCGCACCGTCGTTGTCGGACATGCCGATGAAAAGCATCGTGCCATCTATGACACAGTCCTTCGTGCACAGCTTCATGGCGTGCGGGAAGTAAAGCCCGGCGCCGCAGGGAAATATGTCGACGCTGTCGTGCGCAAGGACTTGTCGGATGCAGGCTATGGTGAAAATTTTGGTCATGGGCTGGGGCATAGCCTCGGACTTGAGATACATGAGGAACCGAGGCTTTCACCGTCAAGCACGTGCGAGCATCTTAAGTCGAATATGCTTGTCACTGTCGAGCCCGGCGTATACATCGCGGGCTGGGGCGGACTTCGCATTGAGGACACAGTGCTCGTGACCGATGATGGCTGTGAGCCTTTGACAAAAAGCAGCAAAGAATTAATAGAGATTTTATAATTTAAATTAAGGGGAGAAATTTCATGATTTCAAGCACAGATTTCAGGACAGGACTTACGATTGAGATTGACGGCGGCGTATGGCAGATTGTTGAGTTCCAGCATGTCAAGCCAGGCAAAGGCGCGGCTTTCGTTCGCACGAAGATAAAGAACGTCGAGACGGGCGCCGTTATCGAGCGTACATTCAACCCGAACGAGAAAATGCCAGCGGCTCACCTTGATACGCGCAAGATGCAGTATCTCTATGAGGCTGATGACATGTACACGTTCATGGACACGGAGACGTACGAGCAGATCGAGCTCAACAAGGAGCAGCTCGGCACCGCGCTCAACTACCTCAAAGAGGAAATGGAAGTCAGCGTTCAGTCGTTCAAGGGCCGCATCATCGGCCTCACGCTGCCGAATGCCGTCGAGCTCAAAGTGACGGAGTGCGAGCCGAGCGTCAAGGGCAACACGGCGACGGGCGCAACGAAGATGGCAAAGGTCGAGACGGGCTACGAGGTGCGTGTGCCGCTCTTCGTCAACGAGGGCGATGTGCTCCGCATCGATACGCGTACGGGCAACTACATCGAGCGCGCTTAAATTCCGCACTTAATTTCATAAAAAATCACACCTGCCAAGATAAAATGCTTGACAGGTGTATTTTTTTTTGCTATATTAACCATTGTTGTGTGTCAAGTAAAAATACTTGTCAGCGCATCGGCTTGATATGAAATGGTGGGAGAGCATTGCTGGACGAACTTTTGCACAATACGGATTTGTTTCTGCTCTATGGCACTCTTCTGACTGACAAGCAAAGGGAATGTCTTTCGATGCATCTTCTCGACGATTTTTCGATGTCAGAAATCGGCGAAGACATGGGCATCTCGAGGCAAGCTGCATACGATTTGATACGTCGTTCCATCAAATCGATGGAAGAATATGAGGCAAAACTCGGATTTCTCAAGAAAAGAAAGCAAGTCGAAGACATCTTGGAGAGCGTTTATGACGATGTCAATAAGCTCGATGGTGTAGACGCTGAGATGAAGAAATCTCTTTTAAATCGTTTGGATACATGCATAAAGCACGACTAGGAGGACACAATGATTTTTGAAAGCCTTTCCGAAAGACTTCAGGAAACATTCAAAAAGCTCCGCGGACACGGAAAGCTCACAGAGGATGATGTAAATGCCGCCATGCGTGACGTGCGCATGGCGCTCCTTGAGGCAGATGTCAATTTCAAAGTCGTCAAGGACTTCGTCAAGCGTGTCAAGGAACGTGCTGTAGGTCAGGAAGTCCTCGAGACATTGACGCCTGCACAGGCCGTCATAAAGATCGTTAATGAGGAGCTCACGGACCTCATGGGAGGCACGCAGAGCCGTCTCAACATATCGCCAAACCCGCCGACGATCATCATGATGGTCGGCCTGCAGGGCGCCGGCAAGACGACGACGGCAGGCAAGCTCGCGCTGACGCTCAGAGGACAGGGCAAACATCCGATGATGGTGGCGGACGACATATATCGTCCAGCTGCGGTGAAGCAGCTCGAAGTGCTCGGCGAACAGGTGAAGACACCCGTATTTTCAATGCCGGCGGGAACGGATGCTGTGACGATTGCAAAGTCCTCGCTTGAGTTTGCGCGGTCACATGCTTGCGACGTCATCATCATCGATACCGCGGGCCGACTTCATATCAATGAGGAGCTCATGAATGAGCTTAAGTCGATAAAGGCAGAAGTTCATCCGCATGAGATTTTGCTCGTCGTCGACGCGATGACAGGTCAAGATGCTGTCAATGTCGCGCAGAGCTTCAATGACGCGCTCGGCGTGGACGGCGTCGTGCTCACAAAGATGGATGGTGACGCGCGCGGTGGTGCCGCGCTCTCGGTAAAGTCCGTCACGGGATGCCCAATCAAGTTCGTGGGCATGGGCGAAAAGCTTGAAGCACTTGAGCCTTTTTATCCAGACAGAATGGCCTCAAGAATTCTCGGCATGGGCGATGTGCTTTCGCTCATTGAGAAAGCGCAGAATGTCTACGACGCCGAAGAAGCAAAAAAGATTGAGAAGAAGTTCAGAAAAGACGAATTCACGCTGGATGATTTTCTCTCGCAGCTTCAGCAGGTCCGCAAGATGGGCTCATTCGAGCAAATTCTTGGCATGATACCGGGCATGGGCAACATAAAGAAGCAGCTCGAAGGCGTTGATATTGACTTCAACGGCAAAGAGATAAAACACGTGGAAGCGATCATCCGCTCCATGACGCCGAAGGAACGCGCCGACATTTCCATCATCAACGGCAGTCGCAGAAAACGCATCGCGCTCGGCAGCGGCACAAAGGTGCAGGAAGTCAATAAAGTCATAAAGCAATTCGCCGAAATGAAGAAAATGATGAAAAAAATGAAGAAATTGAAAAAGGGCGGCGGCGGTGGCCTTATGTCCAAGTTCAAGCCGCCATTTCTCCATTAATTCATTTGTAAAATAATTCATATCACTTTAAGGAGGTGATTTTCGATGGCAGTTAAAATTCGTTTGAACCGCATGGGCGCAAAGAAGCATCCTTTCTATCGCATCGTTGTTGCTGATTCACGTTCACCGCGCGACGGTCGCTTCATTGAGATCATTGGCAATTATGATTCCACGAAGGAGCCAGCCGTAATCAACGTTGATGAGGACAAGGCTCTCGATTGGCTCAAGAAAGGCGCACAGCCGACGGACACCGTTCGTTCTCTTCTGAGCAAGAAGGGCATCATGGCTAAGTTCGATGCAGCAAAGCGCTCGAAGTAATGAGAAAGAGGACACTCACATGAAAGAGATTGTTGAGATTATAGCCAAGGCTCTTGTCGACCATCCTGAGAACGTCGTCGTTGACGAAAAAGAAGAAGATGGAGCAACGCTTTTGGAGCTTCATGTGGCTCAGGACGACATGGGCAAGGTCATTGGAAAACAGGGCCGCATTGCAAAAGCAATACGCACTGTCGTCAAAGCAGCTGCAACTCGTGAAAACAAAAAAGTAACAGTGGAAATAGTATGAATGTAGGCGGTGTGATTCCTTTGGGGATTATAGCCGCCATTTTATTATATTTCAATAACACCTTTTAGGAGGCAACATAATGGACAATATCACTGTAAAGCTTCCGGTCACCGTGAAGGCAAAGCTCACAGAGAAACTGAAGAAACATATCATAGAGGATCTGACGAACAGGATCACGCAGACAGATCTTCAGCTTCAGCAACTCGACATCGAGGAGAAGCGCGCCATTGAGACGCAGGCGCAGAATGATTTGCAGCGCCTGCAGGCGATAAGGCAGCATTTCGGCGTGGAAAGGCAAAAGGGACAGGCTTTCAAGGCACAGGCAGAGCAGAAGCTCGCCGACACGAAGAAGCTCGCCATCGGGGCAGAAATCGTCCAGGGCACGCTCGAGAGGCTCGCTATCATGAAGGTTGGCGACGATATGCGTGAGCTGATGAACGTAGAGGTCCTTGTAGAAGATGACAAGATTATCGCAATCCGCAGCTGATCGCCATATCATCATCGGCCGCATCGGTGCGGCTCATGGCATACGCGGCGAGGTGCGTGTCAATCCGATGACAGATTTTCCCGAGAGATTTCATGACATGACAGCGGTCTATGTCGACAATGCGCTGCTTGAGATTGAATCGGTTCGCTATCACGGCGACAAGATTCTCATGAAGTTCAAAGGCTACGAGACGCGCAATGACGCTGAAACGCTCAAGGGAAAAATGCTTTCCGTGCCACGCTCAGAGGCCATGCCTTTGAATGAAGGCGAGTACTATACGTTCGACATCATCGGTCTCGATGTCGTTGATGTGGATGGCAATGCGCTCGGCAAAGTCACGAATGTGCTGGAGACGGGCAGCAACGATGTGTATGTCGTGAAATCCGATGAAGGTAAGGAAATCCTCGTGCCGGCGCTCAAAGCGGTCGTGAAGGAAATAAACATCGATGAGTCGAGAATGGTCGTTGATTTGCCGGAAGTGATTGAATGATGCGCATCGATATTTTGTCTCTGTTCCCCGCCATGTTTGACGGCCCTTTCGGCGACAGCATAACGAAGAGAGCCATTGAAAATGGCATCATAGACATCCACATCACGAATCCGCGTGACTACACGGACGACAAGCATCACCAGGTCGACGACTCGCCGTTTGGCGGTGGCAGCGGCATGGTGATGAAGCCTGAGCCGATGTTTCGCGCTGTGAATGACGTTCTAGCCAAAACAAATATAAAGAATCGTCGCATACTTCTGATGAGCCCGACGGGCAAGACATTCACGCAGGAGAAAGCGAAAGAGCTTGCGTCATACGATCAGCTCATTTTTATATGCGGTCACTACGAAGGCTTCGACGCGCGCATCGTCGAGCACATTCCAGACGAGGAAATCTCCATTGGCGATTACGTGCTGACAGGTGGCGAGCTCCCCGCGATGGTGATAGTGGATGCGGTCTCACGCATGCTCCCAGGCGTGCTCGGCTCGGAGGAGTCAGCGCCGACGGATTCGTTCTACGATGGGCTCTTGGAATATCCGCAGTATACGCGCCCACGTGAATACGAGGGCATGAAGGTGCCAGACATCCTCATATCGGGCGACCATGCGAAGATAGATGCGTGGCGGCGAAAGGAAGCTCTGCGCGTCACGCTTTTGAAGCGGCCAGAGCTTTTGGAGACGGCGAATTTATCAGAGAAAGACAAAAAAATATTGGATGAGCTTCGAGAGAGCATCGAATAAAGCATCATCAAAAAATTCTTACTGCGTCATCATTTATGTGATGGCGTTTTTTATTGGCAAATTTTTTCAGTTGTCGATTTTTTGACGCATTTTAAAAAATTCATTATAATATCAAATGTTAACGCGTAAATTTCATTATTGAACACAATGAATATAAGGGGTGAATGGAGTGACAAAAAGAAATCTGATTTTATTTATCACCGCTTTTATGACTGCCTTGATGATAACGGGTACATCATTCGCGAACGGCATCATGGCGAAAGAAGGCATGCGCGGCGAAAGTGTCAAAAAAGTGCAGACACTGCTCTTCGAGCAGGGGTATCTCAGCAGCAAGAGCGACATTGATGGCATTTGTGGCAAAAAAAGTGTAGCCGCTATCAAAAGTTTTCAGAAGGACCACGGGCTTCATGTCGATGGTGTATGCGGAGATGAAACATACAACGAACTTAAAAAGAATCATAAGGGACACAAGCATGACGCGTCTGAAAAGAATCCCCATAAGGGAGAGGCCGTCTACGTCGAGGCCACGGGCTACAGCGCGCATGACCCCGGCAACAATCCAAACACGGCCAGCGGCACTCCGGTGCGTCATGGCGTGATAGCTGTCGATCCGTCATTCATCCCGCTTGGCAGCCGCGTCTACATTCCTGGCTACGGTGAAGCCGTCGCTGAGGATATCGGCTGGGCGATTCAGGGCAACTGCATAGACGTTGCTTTCGACACGCACGAGGAGGCTTTGGCCTTTGGCCGACAGGAAATAGAAATATATATAATAGAGTATGCTTGACAAAAATTGTCAACCTATGATAAATTAAACGTACTAAAGGGGAGTAGCCCTGAAGGCCGTGTGCCAACATACATGTTCATTTGCGATGCATTTGTTCTGGCAGCGGCGTTGAGCTTGCGATAAGAGCTTAATGGTCAGACTTTTAGTGTGGTTTTTTGCCGCGCTGAGAGTCTTTTTTTATAGCTTGGCGCGGAAATCAATTATAATTTTGAGGAGCGTGCAAAAAATGAATTCAATCGTATCTTTTCTCATCGCGTTCGGCGTGCTTGTCGTAGGCTTTGTATTGCTTATCAAGGGCGCTGATGCCTTTGTTGACGGCAGCTCGGCCATAGCAAAGAGGCTTCGCGTACCGTCGCTCGTCATCGGACTCACTATCGTCGCAATGGGCACAAGCCTGCCGGAGCTCGCGGTCAGCGTGACGGCGTCAATGGCGGGCAACAACGAAATCGCCATAAGCAATGTCACGGGCTCGAATATTTTCAATCTCATGGTGGTCTGCGGCATATCGGCGCTTTTTGTGCCGCTGAAAGTTTCGCGCGAGAGCTTGACGCACGAATTCCCATTTTCCGTTTTTTGCGCCATCTTGATGGCGGCCTTTGGCGCAACGGGTGCCACCATAAACGAGGGCATCGGCTCCATAGGGCGCATCGAGGGCATCGTGCTGCTTTTCTTTTTTGCCCTGTTCCTACTGTATACGGTTTCGACGGCGATAAAAGCGCGCAAGATCGGCGGCAATGAGGAGGAAGACGAGGGCGAGGGGCTCTCGATGTGGAACAGTATCGTGATGATTGTGCTCGGCATGGTCGCCATAAAGTTTGGCGGTGACTTCGTCGTAGGCGGCGACGCAGCACTCATGGGGCAAGAATTTTCGTACGGCGCCATAGCGCTTGCCCGCATGTTCGGCATGAGTGACACGCTCATTGGCCTCACGATTGTCGCTGTCGGCACGAGCCTGCCTGAGCTCGTGACCTCCATCGTGGCTGCGAAGAAAAATGAAGTCGATATGGCCGTCGGCAACGTCATCGGCTCAAATATTTTCAATATTCTCTTCATACTTGGTGTTGCGACCGTCATCACGCCCGTTGATTTCGTTTTCGATAATCTCGTCGACACGATTGTCCTTGTCGTGTTCAGTGTACTGGTCTGGGGCTTCACGTGGACAAAGGAGACTCTCGTGCGCTGGGAAGGTGTCGTCATGATTATCTGCTATATCGCGTTCGTTGGCTATGCAATATTCAGAGTCTACGCCGCATGATATATTTTTCTTGAAACGTCACGTTTATGGATATGTTTTCTGAGGTGTGCGCATGAAAATCGCTGAAGTATATGTGAATATTCCTGTAAAAAGCATATCGAAGTCGTATACGTATAAAGTGCCCGACGAGCTCTCCATGATTGACCGTGGCTGGCGCGTTGTCGTGCCGTTCGGTGGCCGCAGGGTTGAGGGCTTCGTGCTCGGAACGAAGAATATCGCCGATGGCGACGTCGCTCAGCTGGGGTACGCAATAAAAAATATTTGCTCAGCCGTTGATGAAGAGGCGTGGTTTACGCCGCCCATGATAGAGGCGTCGCAATGGTTTTCAGATTTTTACCTTTGCTCGTTGGCTGAGGCCATGCGCCTTTTCATGCCCGGCAAAAGCGGCATAAAAATCAGGGTTTGCTATGTCGCGAATGAGGGAAAAGCAAGCGAAGTTAGCGCATCTGAGCTATACGGTTTGATTTATGACACAGTCAAGAAAAATGGCGAAATGACGGCGGGCGAGATAAAAAATGCGCTGCCAAATCTTTTTGAGCGCCCAGCAGATTACGACAACGCTATTGATGGAATGATACGCCGTCATTATTTGAACAAAGAATATGTCACGGAAAAGCGTGAGCGTGCTCAATATGAGGAGGCGTATGCGCTCAAGGCCGCGCTGACAAGCGAGGTGCTCAGCGCATACAGCCGCCGCCCTGCGCAGAGAAAAATGCTCGAAATGTTGTCAAGCGGCGGAGCATTGTCAAAGGCAGCGCTGAAGGCTCAAGGTGTCTCAATGGCAACGATAAAAAATGTATTGGCTGACGGGCTCGTCGCTGTCACGAAAAAGCGCATTTACCGCGACAGCTACAAATCGATGCACTCGGGTCTCCAATCGACGGCGCCACTCACAGATGAGCAAAAGCAAGCGCTTGAGAAAATCAACACGGCCATAGACAAAGGCGCGACAACATCGTTTCTGCTTCATGGCGTTACGGGAAGCGGCAAAACGCGCGTCTATATAGAGGCCGTCAGCAAGGTCATCGAAAACGGAAAGCAGGCCATCGTGCTTGTACCAGAAATTGGGCTGACAGGGCAGCTTGTGCGCTCGTTCAAGACGTTTTTCCCCGATGACATCATCACCATACACAGCAAGCTGACGCTCTCGGAGAGAAATGATGCATACGCGCGCATACGACGAAGGGAGAAAAATATCATCATCGGCGCTCGCTCAGCGCTGTTCACGCCTGTCACCGACCTCGGAATCATCGTGATGGACGAGGAGCAGGATTTGTCATACAAGCAGGACGAGGCGCCTCGCTATGATGCTCATGTTGTTGCGGAGGAGCTTGCGCGTATCCATCGTGCCGTGCTGATTTTGGGCAGCGCGACGCCATCACTTGAAACATATCATCGCGCGCAGAGCGGTCAGATGATGCTTTTGAAAATGCCGCATCGCATAGGCATAAAGCCGATGCCCGATGTCGAGCATGTGGACATGCGCGAAGAACTAAAGCATGGCAATCGTCACGTCTTGTCAACGAAACTTCAAACGCTCATCCGCGACACGATAAAAAAGCATGAGCAGGTCATCCTCATGCTCAATCGCCGAGGATTTTCAACGTTCGTGATGTGTCGTTCATGCGGCTTCGTCATGAAATGCGGCTCGTGCGGGTTGCCGCTTGTCTATCATAAGCAAGGCTATCTCGCGTGTCATCACTGCGATGAAAAAGCGGCTGTGCCATCTGTATGTCCGCAGTGTGGCAGCACATTCATAAAATATTTTGGCACGGGCACAGAAAAGCTCGAGAACGAGCTCAAGGAAATCATCCCCGAAGCGCGCGTCATTCGCCTCGACCGCGATACGACGTCACGAAAGTTTGCCCACACGGAGATACTCGACGCATTCAGACGCGGCGAATACGATGTGCTCCTCGGCACGCAGATGGTGGCAAAGGGCCATGACATACCGAACGTCACAGCGGTCGGCATACTGAGCGCCGATTCATCGCTCAACATGCCGGATTTCCGCGCGGCAGAAAGATGCTTCATGCTCATAACACAGACGGCGGGCAGGGCAGGCAGAGGCGACAAAAAAGGCCACGTCGTCGTCCAGTGTTACAATCCAGAGCACTATGCCGTTGTTGCGGCTATCCATCAAGATTATGATGAATTCTATCGTCAGGAAATCGTCATGCGGCGCTGTTTGTTTTTTCCACCGTTTTGCCGCATCGTGAAGCTCACGTTTCTCAGCGAGAAAGAAGACGAGGCAAGGGGCAATGCGATAGCCATAAAAGAAAGATTCATGAGCGCATTGCCGCATGACGCGGACAATGGCGAGACAAAGCATCAAATCATCGGACCAGCACCAGCCACGATTGCGCAGTTCAGAGGCACATATCGCTATAACTTGATTATAAAGACGAGCGACCTCGTCATCATACAGAGGGTAATGAAAGCAGCAAAGCTTCACGAGCGCACCGATGTGTTGATAGACATTGATCCCATCATGTTTTAAATGAATTTTGAATGAATTGTTTACCTTGATTTCAATTTACGTTGACAAAAAACTGTAGTATAATATGAGCGTCGCTGTTGCGGCGCTTATTTTATTTTGTATGAGTTCGTGAAATTTCCCGAGGCGATGCCAGTCTGAAGTAATTTAGCAATTTCCTATAGGCTCTTTGGCTGGCTCCGAAGCGGCGTGCCTTCGCTTTTGCCGCGAGGAAGCCGGCCTTAGAGCCTGTCGAAATTGCGCAGTGGATGAGGACTGGCATCGCCGAGTCATTTTATCTATGATTTTGCAAATTCATATTTTTTGAGGTGAGATTTTGGCTTTTATTGAAATAAATGATTTGTCTCATGAATATAAAGGTGCCGAAGGACAAAGCACGCTTGCGCTTTCTCATGTCAATCTGACGATTGACGAAGGCGAATTCGTTGCCGTGCTCGGCACGAATGGCTCGGGCAAGTCCACGCTCGCGAAGCATCTCAACGCCATTCTTTTGCCATCAGACGGCAGCGTGACGGTAGACGGCATGGACACGCGCGACGCATCGCATCTTTGGGACATCCGGCAAAGCGTTGGCATGGTGTTCCAGAACCCAGACAATCAAATCATCGCCGCCGTTGTCGAGGATGATGTGGCATTCGGGCCAGAAAACCTCGGTGTGCCATCGGCGGAGATACGAAAGCGCGTCGATGATTCGCTCGCTCTCGTGGATATGAGCAAATTTGCGCAGTTCGCGCCGCATCTTCTCTCAGGCGGACAAAAGCAGCGCATCGCCATCGCCGGAGCGCTTGCCATGCACACGCGCTGCCTCGTGCTTGACGAGCCGACGGCCATGCTTGACCCTGTGGGCAGGCAGGAGGTCTTATCGACGGTGAAGCGCCTTCATGACGAGGAGAAAATCACGGTCGTCTACATCACGCATTTCATGGAGGAGGCTGCGGCCGCTGACCGCGTCGTCGTCATGGAAAAAGGCAAGGTGCTCATGAACGACGACCCGCACAACGTGTTCTCTCATGTTGAGGAAATGAAGCGCTGTGGCCTCGATGTGCCACTTCCCGCTGAAATATCTTGGAAGCTCAAAAAGCAAGGCTTCACGCTCCCCGATAATATCATCACAGATGAAGAATTGGTGGCCTCACTATGTCAATAGAACTTAAAAATGTCACATATACATATATGCCAAAGACGGCATTTGAAAGGACGGCACTTGCGGGCGTCAATCTGACGCTCGCTGAGGGCAAACTCACGGCCATCGCGGGTCACACAGGTTCAGGAAAATCGACGCTCGTGCAGCATCTCAATGGATTGCTTCATCCGACGAGCGGCGTCGTGACGGTCGATGGCATCGACATTTCCAAGAAAACGAAAGAAGCCATCGACGCAAGGCACAGCGTCGGCATGGTGTTCCAATACCCAGAGCATCAGCTCTTTGAAGAAACGGTGGAGAAGGATGTCGCATTTGGTCCTAAAAATATGGGACTCGCGGATGATGAAATAAAAAAGCGCGTCAAGGACGCGCTCGATTTTGTGAAAATAGATTATGAAACGTATAAGGGTCGCTCGCCGTTTCAGATGAGCGGCGGTCAGATGCGTCGCGTCGCGATAGCGGGAGTGCTCGCGATGAAGCCAAAATATCTCGTGCTCGACGAGCCGACTGCGGGACTCGACCCGCGAGGCCGCGACGACCTCATGGCGCGCATCGTGTCTCTGAAGCGCGAAAAGAAAATGACGATAATTATCGTCTCACACAATATGGATGACATCGCGCGCATTGCCGATGAGGTTGTATTCATGCACGACGGAAATGTGCTCTTGGACGCGCCGCCCAAAGAAGCGTTTTTTTCCGATGATGCGATTGCGGCGGCGGGGCTTTTGCCGCCGCATACAGTTTCGCTTTTGAAGATGATGAAGGACAGCGGCCTCGATGTGGATACGGACGCATTCACGGTCGATGAAGCCGTAAGGCGCATTGCCAAGGCCATGAAAAGGAGGGAAAAATCATGCTGACAGACATCACCATCGGTCAATTTTTCCCGGGCACGTCGCTCCTTCATCGCATGGATGCGCGCGTCAAGGTCATTCTGCTTTTCTTTTTGATTATCGCCATCTTCGTCTTCGATACGCCGGGCGACTATGCGCTCATGTGCGCGCTCACGCTTGGCCTCGGCCTCGCATCGCATGTGCCGCTTGGCACGCTGATGAAGTCGATAAAGCCACTGTGGTGGATTCTTGGCTTCACGTTTCTCATTCATCTGTGCACCGTGCCGGGCGAGACGATAACGACCGTATGGATATTCACGCTGACGAAGGAAGGCTTCATGCGCGGCTTTTTCCTCTGCCTGCGTCTCGTGCTCTTGATACTCCTTTCATCGCTCCTCACGTTCACGACATCGCCGCTTGCGCTGACAGATGCGCTCGAGGCACTGATGCGCCCGCTGCGCGTGATTGGCGTGCCTGCGCATGAGCTCGCCATGATGATGACGATAGCGCTGCGCTTTATTCCGACGCTCATCGAGGAGACGGACAAAATCATGAAGGCACAGCAATCACGCGGTGTGGACTTTGAAACGGGAAGCATTTTAAAGCGCATTTCGTCGATGGTGCCAATACTCGTGCCGCTGTTCATTTCGGCATTCAGACGCGCGGACGAGCTCGCGATGGCAATGGAGGCGCGTTGCTATCGTGGCGGTGACGGGCGTACGCAGATGAAAGTGCTGCGTGTGACGCGCGTTGACTATGCTGGCATCCTGTTCATCGCAGTGTTTTTTGCGCTTCAGGCTGCACTGAAAATTGTGGGGATTTAGCGGATGAAACCCGAGCACAAAGATATAATGAAGCGGCGCAAGAGAAATATTTGCTTGACCGTGGCATATGACGGCACGAATTATCACGGCTTTCAACGGCAATCGCCGCCCGTCGTCGCAGTTCAAAATGTTTTGGAAAAAAGGCTTGCTGTCATTTTCGGCGATACGATAGAGCTCTCCGCTGCGGGGCGGACAGATACGGGCGTCCACGCAATGGGACAGGTCGTCAATTTCTTTACGGATGGCACGATACCAGTCGAGCGCATCCCGAAAGCGGCAAACAACATTTTGCCAGACGATATTGCTATCGTCGAGGCGCATGAAGTGGACATGGATTTCAGCGCACTTCACAGCGCAAAGAGGAAAACATACGAGTACAGGATTTTGCAAGAGCCTGTGAGAAATCCATTTAAAAGAAACTATGCGTGGCAAATCCCCAAAGCGCTGAATGTCAAGGCTATGCGCATGGCAATGACGAAGCTCATAGGCACGCACGATTTCTCGTCATTTCGTGCGTCGGGCGGCGCGCCGATGAGTCCCGTGCGCACGATGGACATTGCCGACATTGAAGAAAATGGAAGCCTGTTGACGCTTACATTTCGCTCAACAGGCTTTCTTTATCACATGGTGAGAAA
Source organism: uncultured Selenomonadales bacterium (assembly GCA_900314765.1). Classification (GTDB taxonomy): domain Bacteria; phylum Bacillota; class Negativicutes; order Selenomonadales; family Selenomonadaceae; genus RUG024. The sequence goes on from OMWN01000067.1 coordinate 67,568, forward strand.
CATCGTGGGCACGCTGGCTGACGTTGGGCTGTCTCGAAAGAGCATTGACGATTTTGAGCGCATCATCGCGTCGTGTGACAGGAAAAACGCGAGCCCAACAGCGCCTGCCTGTGGGCTTTATCTCGTGCATGTGGAGTATTGATTATAATGCTCGTGTGTCAATTAGTCATTGATTCAGTGAATTTTCGTATGAAATAATAAATAAAATTTAGTCATCTAAAATTGTTCATAAATTTATGGAAACTGTTCACAAAACTTTAAAATGGGTTTATAATTGCAATCGTGAAAAGTATTCATAATTTTTTAGAGGTGCATTTATATGGATTGTGCATTGAATGTAGGTATTGACATTGGCTCCACGACAATCAAGGTTGTCGTGCTTGATGAGGCAAAGAGAATTATTTACAAGACATATGCACGTCATTTTTCAGAAATCAGCAAGGCATTGCATGATAACCTTGCTTCACTTAAGGATGTTGTCGGCTCGAAGCGTTTTTCATTTGCGCTGACGGGCTCGGCAGGCATGGGCGTGGCAGACAGGGTAGGGCTCCCGTTTGTTCAGGAGGTCATAGCGTGCGCATCTGCCGTGAAATCGCTCATTCCAGAGACGGACACAGCGATAGAGCTCGGCGGCGAGGACGCGAAAATCACGTATTTCGGTCGCGCCTCAGAGCAGCGCATGAACGGCGTCTGCGCAGGCGGCACGGGCTCATTCATAGACCACATGGCAGCGCTGCTTTCGACGGATGCGCCGGGACTGAACGCGCTCGCTGAAAAGGGTCATCAGATTTATGAAATCGCCTCACGCTGCGGCGTTTTTGCGAAAACGGACATACAGGCGCTCATCAACGACGGCGTAGCGAAAGCGGATATTGCGCTCTCGGTATTTCAGGCCGTCGTCAATCAGACAATCGGCAATCTCGCGCAAGGAAGACCAATATCGGGAAACATCGCTTTCCTTGGAGGTCCTCTCTATTTTCTCTCGGCACTGAGGAAAAGATTCATTCAGACGCTTAATCTCACGCCAAATGAAGTCGTTCCCGTAAAGGACGGCTGTTATTTTGTTGCAATGGGCGCGGCGCTTTCAGAAGAGACGAAAGTCATGGACATGGACAGTCTCGAGAAAAGCATAGAGCGCGTTCGTCAGCAGGCTGTGATTGAGACGCGCACATCGAATTTCGTGCTTTTCAAAAACGATGAGGAATACGAGCTTTTCAAGCAGCGCCATGAGAAGGACCATGTGCCACGTGGTAACATAAACGATTATGCGGGGCCTTTGTACATAGGCATAGATGCTGGCTCGACGACGACAAAGGTTGTTGCAATCGGAAAAAATAAAGAAATTTTGTATACTGCATACGGTTCGAATGGTGGCTCGCCGCTCAATTCTGTCATAAAGGAACTGAAAGCCTTTTACAAGGTCAAAAAAGACAATCAATATGTCGCTTCCGTCATGACGACGGGATATGGCGAGGGCATCGTCAAGGCCGCTGTTCATGCCGACGGCGGCGAGGTCGAGACATTCGCTCATCTGAGAGCGGCTCAGGAGTTCTGTCCCGATGTCACGTTCGTGCTCGACATCGGCGGTCAGGACATGAAATGTTTCTTTGTCGATCATGGCAGCATAGGAAATATTACGCTGAATGAGGCTTGCTCCGCTGGCTGTGGCTCTTTCATACAGAACTTCGCCGAGGGTCTCTCCATGACGACGGCGGAATTTGCATCGAAGGCCATCGAGTCACGCGAACCTGTCGACCTCGGCACGCGCTGCACGGTCTTCATGAATTCGCGCGTGAAGCAGGCACAGAAAGAAGGAGCGTCTGTTGCCGACATTTCAGCGGGCATCGCGCTCTCCGTCATAAAGAATGCGCTGTTCAAGGTCATGCAGCTCAAGGATGTCGCGTCGCTCGGCGACCATATCGTCGTGCAGGGCGGCACGTTCTACAACGATGCAGTGCTGCGCGCGATGGAGCTTTTGCTTCATCGTGACGTCATTCGTCCTGACATTGCGGGCCTCATGGGCGCATACGGCGCGGCGATTTTGGCGCTCGAATCGGGCAATGAGAAATCATCACTCCTTTCATCAGATGCGCTGAGTGATTTCTCCGTGTCAACACGTTCATATCGTTGCCACGGCTGCGGGAATAAATGTCTCATCACGGCATCGACGTTCTCTGATGGCAGAAAATATTTCACAGGCAATCGCTGTGAGCGCGGCATTGGCGGAAAGCCATCGCCCGACAAGGCGCCGAACATATATGAATACAAATATCGCCGTCTGTTCGAGTATTATCAGCCGAACGAGAACGCCGAGCGCGGTAAGATTGGTATTCCGCGCGTGCTCAACATGTACGAGGACTATCCGTTCTGGTTCACGTTCTTCAGCATGCTGAATTACGAAGTCGTTCTCTCTGACAAGACGACGGCCAAGACGTACTACGACGGCATGGCGACGGTGCCTTCAGATTCACTTTGCTATCCAGCGAAGCTCGCGCATGGCCACATCATTAATCTCATAAACAAGGGCATCAAAAAGATTTTTTATCCGTGCATCCCTTATAATCTCGTCGATGATACACATCCAGGAGACAATCACTATAATTGCCCTATTGTTGGCTCATATCCCGAGAATATTCGCAACAACATGGACATATTGAAGGAAAAGGATATTAAATTCATTGAGCCGTTCTTGCCGCTGAACAATCCAAAGCGCCTCAAAGAACGTCTTTACGAGGAAATGAAAAGTGCGGGCATTTCCAAGAATGAAATCAGCGCGGCTGTCGATGCGGCGTATGCTGAGCTCGAGAAATATAAATCCGATGTGCGTGAATACGGCAAGAAGGTTCTTGATAAAATTGAGAGAGAGCATATTCCCGCCGTCCTTCTCGCGGGGCGTCCGTATCACATCGACCCAGAGATCAATCACGGCATACCGGAGCTGATACAGTCGTACGGCTTGCCTGTCATTTCGGAGGATATGGTCTACCATATACCCGTGGAGGAGGACAGGCTGACAATCGTAAATCAGTGGAGCTACCACGCACGTCTTTATCATGCGGCGGACTACGCCGTGCAGCATGACAACATAACGCTCATACAGTTCAGTTCGTTCGGTTGTGGTCTCGACGCCATCACGACGGGGCAAGTAAAGGCGATACTCGAGGAGCATCATAGGCTCTACACGCTGATAAAGCTCGACCAAGTATCAAACCTCGGAGCGGCAAGGATTCGCATTCGTTCGCTCATTGCGGCGCTCGCAAGACGCCACGAGGAGCCGTATCATCCGCTCAATATCATTGACAGGCCGCATTTCACGGCGGAATGTCGCAAGACACATACGATTCTCGTCCCGCAGATGGCGCCTATACAGTTCGAGCTTTTGCAGTCAGCCATCCAAAACAATGGCTACGATGTCGTCGTGCCCGGCATGCCGGATACGGACGCCGTGAATATGGGTCTAAGGTATATCAACAACGATATGTGCTATCCTGCAATCATCGTCATCGGCCAGATGCTCACGGCGATTCAGTCAAAGCAGGTTGACCCTGACCACACGGCCATCATGCTTTTCCAAACGTGCGGTCAGTGCCGCGCCACGAACTATTTGAACCTCATGCGCGAGGCACTGAAAGATGCAGGTTATCCTCAAGTGCCTGTCTTTGCCTGCGTAGGACGAGAGAGTGAGACGGATTCTTTCAAGCTCACTGGCAAATGTGCCATAGATGTCATAAAGTCTGTCGTCTACGCAGACCTTCTCATGCGCGTCGTCAATCGCGTTCGCCCGTATGAGGCTGAGGAAGGCAGCGCAAATCGACTGTTCCGTCAATGGATGGTTCAGTGCAAAAATGAGCTCGCGCATGGCAATTTCTTCAAGTTCAAGAAGAATATCAAGAACATCGTCAAGGATTTCGATGAGCTTCCGATAAATGAGAGCCTCGTCAAGCCGCGCGTGGGCATCGTCGGCGAAATACTTGTGAAGTATCATCCGACGGCGAACAATCACCTCGAGGAGCTTCTCTTCAATGAAGGCGCGGAAGTCGTCATGCCTGACCTCATGAACTTCCTCGAGTATATGTTCTTCGATGACATTGCGAAGAAAAAGTTGCTCGACGGTAAATACATCGACAAAGTAAAGTCGGAAATGGCTATACAGGTGCTCGAATTTTACAGGGCGCCAGCGAGAAAGGCGCTCAGGAAAAGCGCACGCTTCACGGCGCCGGCCAATATTTTTGAGCTTTCCAAGCTCGCGTCGAAGCAGGTCTCGCTCGGCAACATGGCCGGCGAGGGCTGGTTCCTCACGGGCGAGATGATGGAGCTCGTTGAGTCCGACGTGCCGAATGTCATTTGCTTGCAGCCGTTTGGCTGTCTGCCGAATCATATCATAGGCAAGGGCGTCATGCACGCGTTGCGCGACAGATACCCCGACAGCAACATCATCGCTCTTGATTGCGATGCGGGCGCGAGCGAGGTCAATCAAGAAAACCGTATCAAGCTCATGCTCACCGTTGCAAAGGAGAAAATCGAGGAGGAATATTCCGAGAAAGCCGTGTGAGCAAATTAAGCGGCAGGGTTTACTTTCTTTGCTTTTGATGATATAATTCTTTTACAATAAAGTAACTTTACTAAAGAGTGGGTGCAAACCCACTCTTTACTCTTATAGGTAGGTATCGTTTTAACAAAATCATAAAAAGAGGGGATAACTTGGCAAAGCACATCGAAAAAGCGGTATGGGACATTGCTTCTGACATTATGGACGGAACAGACATCGAGCTCGTTGATGTGGAATATGTGAAGGAGCATGATTGGTATTTGAGAGTATTCATCGATAAGCCGGAGGGAATAGGCATCGATGACTGCCAAATGTTCAGCGAAAAGCTTGAAGCTGTATTGGATGAGAAGGAAATCATCGATGACAGCTATATTCTGGAGGTCTCATCGCCGGGGCTTGATCGAATACTGAAGAACGCGCGCGATTTTGAGCGCGAAAAGGGCAAAAAAGTTGATATTACGCTTTACGAAGCAATCGACGGCAGCAAGAAAATGACGGGAACACTTACAGACCATAGCGACGATGCTTTGCTCATTGACACGGATAAGACCATCCCCATGAGCAAAATCGCTCAGGTAAGACTTCATATCGATATATAAATTTTGATATATGATTTCGTTATACAATTTCATAAATTTTAGGAGGATATAATCTTGATAAAAAGAAGCAGGGGCACGGGAAAGAAGCAAGCCCAGACGATAAATTCTGAAACGGAATTTATGAGTGCTTTGGAAGAACTCTGCCATGAGAAAGGCATATCGTCGGATGTGCTTTTTGATGCCATAGAGTCGGCTCTCATTTCGGCCTATAAGCGCAATTTCAATTCAGCACAGAATGTTCGTGTCGTGCTTGATCACAAAACTGGTGCTTACCACGTCTACGCAATCAAGACGGTGGTTGAAGATTTGGAGGACAACATCACCGAAATCTCATTGGCAGACGCGCAAGCCATAAAATCTGACTATGAGGTCGGCGATGTCATCGAGATAGAGGTCACGCCGGCGAACTTCGGACGCATTGCGGCACAGACGGCAAAGCAGGTCGTCGTGCAGAGAATTCGTGAAGCAGAGCGCGGAAACATATATGATGAATACTATAGCAGGTCAAACGACATTGTGACGGGTACGATAGAGCGCATCGAGAACAAGAATGTTTACATCGATTTGGGCAAGACAATCGCCATATTGCCATTCTCGGAGCAGATACCGGACGAAGAATACGAATATGGCAAGAGAATAAAGGCGTACATTTTGGAAGTGCGCAAGACGACAAAGGGCCCGCAGATTACAGTCTCACGCACGCATCCAGGACTCTTGAAGAGACTTTTTGAGCTCGAGGTTCCAGAAATACAGGATGGCACCGTGGAGATAAAGTCTGTAGCTCGCGAGCCTGGCATGCGCTCGAAAATCGCTGTTTTCTCGAATGATGAGGATGTGGATCCCGTCGGCGCGTGCGTCGGTCACAAAGGCATGCGCGTCCAAGCCGTTGTGAATGAGCTTCGTAACGAAAAGATCGACATCGTGAAATGGAATACGGACAACGCAAAATTCATAGCAAACGCATTGAGCCCGGCAAAAGTCATTTCTGTGGCTGTCAATGAGGATGAAAAAGCCTCTCGCGTTGTCGTGCCGGATTATCAACTCTCGCTTGCCATAGGCAAAGAAGGACAAAACGCGAGGCTTGCCGCAAAACTGACGGGATGGAAAATAGATATAAAGAGCGAATCGCAGGCAGAAAACGAAGAATACGACGACAACATGGAGCTAGTCGAAGTCACGGGAGAAGAATCGTTTTCAGCAGATGGTGATATCTGATGCAGCCAGCGAAAAAGATAGCGCAGAGGTCATGCATCGGCTGTCATAATGTCATGTCGAAAAAAGAACTCATCAGAATCGTGAGGAGCCCTGATGGAGAATTTTCAATAGACACGACAGGCAAGAAGCCTGGCAGGGGAGCGTACCTTTGCAAAAAGCAGGAGTGCTTTGATGCGGCAGTCAAAAGTCACGCATTCGACAGATCGTTTAAGACGCCCGTTGACCAAAGCACGATTAAGAGACTGCGCGAAGAACTTTTCAATTAGTTTATCAGTTTACGGATATATGAAATAATTTATTATACGGAGGTGGCGCCATGTCAAAATATAGAGTTTTTGAATTGGCCAGAGAATTTCATACGGAAAGCAAAGTCGTTTTGAGTCTGTTGGAAAGAAATGGCCATAAAGTTAAAAATCACATGAGCAGCGTCGGCGACGAGGAACGTGAGATGCTGCGCGGCATATTCAGCGGCGAGGCTTCAAAGCAGAACAGCGCAAAACCAGCACAGCCTGAGAAGAAAGCGGATAAGCCGAATACCGTGAAGGAGCAAAAAAAAGAACAGGGCAAGCCCAATGAGGGAGCTCACAAAACTCACGACAATCATGCAGCACCTGTTCAGAAAAATGCTTCGGTCAAAAATGAAGCTCCTCATAAAAATAATGCCAACAATAATGCTAGCCATGTGCAGACTCAGCCAAAGCCGAGTCAGCATAACAAAAATGGCAATGTACAATCCCAGTCGTCGGAACAGAATATGCGTCAGCAGCATGGCAAAAAAGTTGTATCAAAAAATGCAGTAAATACTGCTACGTCAAACAAAAAACATGCTAACATGGACGATAATCGGAACGCGAACAAAAAGCATCGTCCTGAAAATCAAAATGGTGGCAGGCCGAACAACACGATGCGAAACAACGGCGGCCATTCACAAAATCAGAATGACAAGAATAATAGTGACGTGAATAATCGTCATCATGCTTCAAACGATAATAGAAACAATAATCGTCACGGTGATACCAATAACAACAGAGACAATAACAATAACCATCGCAGCAACAATAACCAGTTCAATAATCGTAATTTTAACCGTGATAATCGTAACAATAAGAAGAATAAGAAGAACCGTAATCAACAGCAGCAGCCAAAGACAGAAATCATTCGTCCAAAGCATATAAAGATAGGTGAGACCATCGCCGTCAAAGATTTGGCGAGCAAGATGAGCTACACTGCTGCTGAAGTTGTGAAAAAGCTTTTCCTCATGGGCGTCATGGCGACGATAAACCAAGAGATCGATTTCGACACGGCTGCACTCGTAGCGGGCGAGTTCGGCGTTACCGCTGAGGCTTTGCCACCAGAAACAGACCCAACGGAAATTCCAGAAATCGAGGATGATCCAAAGACGCTCGTTTTGAGACCGCCAGTTGTCACCGTCATGGGTCATGTCGATCACGGCAAGACGTCACTGCTTGATGTCATTCGCAAAAGCTCCGTGTCGGCACATGAGGCAGGCGGCATCACGCAGAAGATTGGTGCTTATCAAGTCAACTGCAAAGGCAAGAAAATCATTTTCCTCGATACGCCGGGACATGAGGCTTTCACGGCCATGCGCGCGCGCGGCGCTCAGGTAACGGACATAGCGATACTCGTCGTCGCGGCGGATGACGGCGTCATGCCGCAGACGATAGAGGCTATACATCACGCGAAAGCTGCTGGCGTTCCTATCATTGTCGCCATCAACAAGATAGACAAGCCGGGCGCAAATCCTGACCTTGTGAAGAAAGAGCTCATGGAGCAGGGACTCGTCCCAGAAGAGTGGGGCGGCGAGACCATCATGGTGCCCGTGTCTGCCAAAAAGAAAATCGGCATAGATGATTTGCTTGAGATGGTACTCCTTGTCGCGGAAATGCAGGAGCTCAAGGCAAATCCAAATCGCGACGCGCGCGGTGTCATAATCGAGGCACAGCTCGACAAAGGTCGCGGTCCTGTGGCTACGGTGCTCGTGCAGAATGGCACGCTTCGCATCGGCGACTCCATCATCGCGGGTACGACATACGGCAAGGTGCGCGCGATGATAAACGACCGTGGTGAAAACGTCAAGAAGGCTCCGCCATCGATGCCAGTCGAAGTGCTTGGACTTTCGGGCGTGCCGGAGGCTGGAGACAAACTGGCGGTGCTCGATGAGAAGCTGACGCGCTCCATTGCCGAAAAGAGAATAGAGAAACAGCGCAACGCATTGATTAAAGCGAAAAAAGTCTCTCTCGATGATCTCTTCCAGCAGATACAGGAAGGAAACATCAAGGATCTCAATATCGTCATAAAAGCGGATGTGCAGGGCTCCGTCGAGGCGCTCACAGGCTCGCTTTTGGCGCTGAACAAAAATGATGAGGTGCGTGTCAGCATCGTCCATTCGGGCGTTGGCGCCGTCAACGAATCTGATGTCATGCTGGCATCAGCGGCAAACGCCATCATCATTGCGTTCAATGTGCGTCCAGACGCCAATGCGCGTAAAGTCGCCGATACAGAGAGTGTCGACATACGTCAGTATCAAGTCATTTACGATGCGCTGAATGATGTGAAGGCCGCAATGACGGGCATGCTCGCTCCTAAGTACAAAGAGGTCATTCAGGGCAAGGTCGAAATTCGCCAAGTCATGAAGTTCTCAAAAGTTCTTGTTGCAGGCTGCTATGTGTCAGAGGGCAAAATCACAAACAATTCGAAGATACGCATCATTCGTGACAACATCGTTGTTCATGATGGCGAGGTCGATTCTCTGCGTCGCTTCAAAGATGACGTCAAGGAAGTCGCCTCGGGCTTTGAATGTGGCCTCACGATAAAAGATTATCGCGACTTCAAAGAGGGCGACATACTCGAGGTATACACGATGGAAGAAATCGCAACGTCTATAGCCGAGGCAAACGCTCGTGCCGCTGAAAAGCAAAAAGCTGATACGCCCAAGGAGTGAGTTTGATTTATGAGTGAAATGCGAAGAGAAAAGGTTGAGGAACTGATAAAGCAGGAGACAAGCAAAATCATACTCAACAATCTCAAGGATCCACGCATAGGCTTTGTAACCGTTACTCACGTGAAAGTCTCAAAGGATTTAAGGAACGCCATCATTTTCGTCAGTCTGATGGGAAATGAGACGCAGGTCAAGGAATGCTGGGCAGGGCTGCAAAGCTCCGTTGGCTTTATTCGCCGCGAGCTGGGCCACGCCATAAGACTGCGGTATACGCCCGAGATTTCCATCAAGGTCGACAACTCCCTTGATTACAGCATACATATACAGGAGCTGCTCAAAGAAGTCGAGGAAAACGATGCGGAAAAAACGGAGAAAAAGGAATGAATATTTCTCTTGAAAAGACATGCTCGCTTCTAGAGGCAGCCAATAATGTCGTCATAACGGCGCACGTCAATCCCGACGGCGACGCCATAGGCTCATCGATTGGATTAGGAACATTCCTCGAGGAGCAAGGGAAAAATGTAAAGATTGTGATATGCGACAAATTGCCGCGCAATCTTTCATTTTTGCATGGCTATGACAGGATTCAAAGAAGCGGCGATGCCGAGGCATTCAAAGATGTGGACCTTCTTGTCATCCTCGATACGGATATGAGCCGCATTGGAAATTTGAATGAACTAGCAAAAAATGCTAAGACACTCAACATCGATCATCATATTTCCAACGATCAAAAGGCGGATTACCTTTATCTCGCAAAGAGCTCCGCGACTGCTGAAATCATTTTCGACGTCATATCATATATGAAAGCGCCTATTTCGGCTGATGTCGCAATGGCGTTGTACACAGGCATCGCAACGGATACGGGATTTTTCAAGTATTCCAATACGAGGTCATCAACGATGATGGCAGGAGCAAAGCTCATCGAGGCGGGCGCCTCGCCAAATGTTGTCTCGGAGGCGATAGAGGAGAAGCCGCTGGAAATCGTGAAGGGACAAATCGAAGCACTTTCGACGCTTGAAATAACGTCTAATGGACGAGTCGCTGGCATGTTCCTTGATTATCCGCTGACATCATCTTTGGAGTCCACTGAAGGCTTTATTGACCTCATACGCGTCATAGAAGGCGTAGAGGTTGCTGTGTTTGTAAAAAGCGTTGAAGAAAAAGTCTGCCGCGTCAGCATGCGCTCAAAGGGCTTCGATGTCAGCAAGATTGCGATGAAGCTGGGCGGTGGCGGCCATATACGCGCGGCGGGCTGCACGCTGTATATGCCGTTGCAAGAGGCGAAGACCACCGTGCTCAAAGAGATTTCAGATGCGCTTGAGAGTGCAAAATAATGGACGGTTTTATCAATGTCTTGAAGCCGCCAGGCATGTCGTCTCACGATGTTGTCGGATTCATTCGGCGCGTCTACGACACGAAAAAAGTCGGACATGCCGGCACGCTCGACCCGGGTGCGGCTGGCGTCCTGCCTGTCGCGATTGGCAAGGCAACGCGTCTTTTGGAGTACATAAATTCCTCGGGAAAAGCGTACCGCGCCGAAGTGAGCTTTGGCATGGAAACGGACACATGTGATGATCTCGGCAATGTCGTAAGATCAAAAGCAGATTTTTCGCTTCCCGACGATGATGCGCTTCGTCACGTGCTTTCATCGTTCGAGGGCAAAATCAAGCAAGTCCCGCCCGTTTATTCAGCGCTTAAAATCAACGGCGAGCATGCCTATGATCTTGCGCGTGAGAACGAGAATGTCGTATTGCCTGAGCGTACAATCGAGATTCATAAGATATGCTTGGTGAAACGATATGACACGCGCATCATCATCGATGTCGATTGCTCAAAGGGCACATATATAAGGTCTTTGTGCAGGGACATCGGCAAGAGGCTCGATATACCGGCGACGATGTCGTTTCTCATTCGCAGAAGAGCAGGAGCATTTCCTATAGAGGACGCGCTCACGCTCGAGGAAATTGAGGCAGCGAAGGAGGCGGCCGTACAAGCGCCGGAAAAATATCTTTCGCTTTTGCCAAAATATATCCTGCCCGAGAACAGGATAAAGCCATTCATAAACGGTCTGCCAACGCATATAGCAGATGCCGAATTCAGCGATGATGAGCGTGTTGTGATTTTTGCGCCGAATGGCGTTTTTATTGGTGTGTCTCATTTCGATGGCAGCACATCGTCCATCGTGCCAGATAAAATTTATACGAATATTTTATAGCGTTAGTTTGCTCTTAGGCGGCAAATGCTTTCAGATGCGCATGGATAAACATTTGTCTTTCTCTTTGTGATGAAATTTGGTACAATGAATTTGTCCATAAAAGCGTGTTTTCTGCATATATTTGTTCACGTGACGCGCTGGAGCACGAATACGAAACATCAATGCACGTAAACGCAAAAATATATGAATAAGCATGAAATGGTCAGCTATATCAAGGACTGAGAGGATAATCAACGTGGAAAACAACGAAACAAAAAATGAACTTTTCAGTAAGACTTGGTTCCCAGGCCACATGCAGAAAACGAAGCGCATCATTCGCGACAATGTGAAACTCGTCGATGTCGTGATTGAGCTTCTCGACGCCAGAGTTCCGCTGAGCAGTCGCAATCCGCTCATATCGGAGCTGGTCGGCGCAAAGCCAGTGATTGTCGCGCTGAACAAGTCGGATTTGGCCGATCCTGCAGTGACAAAATCATGGCAGGAATATTTCAAGGGCAATGGCATATCAGCAATCACGATAGACGCGATGAGCGGCAAGGGGCTGAAACAGCTCACCGCCATTGCGACGAAACTCTCGAAGAGCAAAACAGAGAAATTCGTGAGCAAGGGTGGCAATGTGCGCTCTGCTCGCGCGATGGTCGTCGGCATTCCGAATGTCGGAAAATCGTCACTCATAAATAAACTTTCAGGCGCGTCAAAGGCTAAGGTCGAGAACAGGCCGGGCGTCACACGCGACAAACAATGGATAAGAATCGCCAATGGCCTCGAACTCCTCGATGTGCCAGGCATATTGTGGCCAAAGCTCGATGACCCGCTCGTCGGACTAAAGCTCGCCTTCATCGGCTCCATCAGCGATGAGGCTGTCGACATCGCGGCCGTTGCGCATGAGTTATTTAAGTTCATCGTTAAATATTATCCCGATAATATTGCCGCTCGTTATAAGCTCACTGCCGAGCAACTGAAGTATGACAATAACGATTTGCTTGAGCTTATTGGCCAAAAACGCGGATGCATTCAAAAGGGTGGCATCATCGACGTCGAAAAAGTGTACAGGGTGCTCGTGACGGACTTCAGAAGCGGAAAGCTCGGGAAAATCAGCTTTGACAGGCCAGATGAAGTCATAGTTTCCAACACAGATTCTGACACAGAGGAGCAGTAATGAACATCACTTCGCTTTCAATCAGTGATATAAAAAAATATTTTGACGATGGCAATGTTGACGAGGAACTCCTCGACGCATGCAAATCCGATAAGCGCGCCAGAGTCTTGCGGCTTGTGAAGAAATATGAGCGTGAGGCAAAGGAGCGTGAGCGCGTTGATGCGCTCTATGAATTTGAGCGTCAAGCACAGAGTGAAGGGTTTGACATCATAGCCGGCGTTGATGAGGCGGGCAGAGGTCCATTGGCAGGGCCTGTCTCCGTAGCGGCTGTTATTTTGCCGATGGGGCTTTTCCTGCCAAAGCTGAATGACTCGAAAAAGCTAACACCGCAGTCACGCGACGTGCTTTATGATGAAATCATGGAAAAAGCCGTCGCCGTGAAGTCTGTTTTGATTGATGCGGAGACGATTGACCGAGTCAACATATATCAGGCGACAATCAACGGCATGTATGAGGCGATTCTTTCACTGAATCCAACGCCTCAAAAAGTACTCATAGATGCCGTGCGTCTCGATAATCTCGGCATACCGTCCCTGTCCATAATAAAGGGCGACGCAAAGTCGGCGTCGATTGCCGCGGCGTCCATCATTGCGAAGGTAACGCGTGACAGGCTCATGATGAAATACGATGAAATGTATCCAGAGTATGGCTTTGCGAAACACAAGGGCTATGGCACGGCGGAGCATATTGCCGCGCTCAGGAAATACGGCCCATGTCCCATTCATCGCCGTTCTTTTGAGCCGATTGCATCAATGATAAAATAAACTGCTGAAAGGGTGAGAAGCATGCCAATGGAAACAAGCTCCGCCTCCATGCCTACAAGCATAAGGCCGATAGAACGTCCTCAGGGCACACAATCGACTGGCGGTGTAACGCGCAGGGGAGACACTGGCTCTGCTTTTGCGCCTAGGACAGATGTCAATATAAAAAGCTCGATAGCAGATATGGCGGGCATACTGTCAAAAATTTCGTCTAATCAGACGAGCAGCGAGGAAGCACTGAGCCCTCAGCTGCAGAAACTAATCGATACAATAATGAAACAATCTTTTTCGCTCGAGTCGACTCTATCAGAGGGCCTCGGCAGCACGCTTGAAAGTCAGAGGTTTTCCGTTGACCAGATGCTTACGCTGTCGAGGCTCTTGTCACAACTGGGGAACCTCACGGAGCAAGGAGCGACTTCGGAGCTCAGTCCGTCGGTCGAGGCTTTTCTCAGCGCATTGAAAGAGACTTTTGCATCAAACGCGTCAGAGCTTTCGCCCGCTCTTCTTCACAAGGCGGCATTCGAGATGCTCGATGAAAAATCCGTAGAAAAGCTGCCTGAAACATTGAAATTTTTCTTGATGAATGCGAGCGCTTTCATGGCGAATGGCGGAGCGGGCACACAAGCATCATCGTCCCCGACGCTGAATTTCATAAAGCAGCTCATGAGATATTTCATGCCGTCCGCATCGCAGAATACAGCAGAAGGCTCGAGCGATACGGGCACAGGCACGAAGGCAAACAGCAGCGCAAGACAAGAGGCCGCAAACGAAGCAACAAGTGCGCAAAATTTTGGCTCGACTAAGCAAACCGAGGCGGGCAACGAAAGCAATAAAGCGAGTCAAAACCTCGGCGATGCATTCCGCGAGGCGATGATGAAAGACGCGGGGCGAAGTGAAAGCTCACAATCCACTGGATTGGCGAACAATCAAGCCGACGAAACTCAGAAGATGGCTGACGCGCGAACAAATAACAATCAAGGGAATCATGTCAATGAAGATCGCAAAACATCTCAAAGCGAGAGCCAGCAAAACGCAAACATAAACGAAAATAATAAGGCGCAGTCAACAGCGAGCAACCAAAATATTAGTCAGTCAGAAAGCAATACGGCAAAATCCGCTGTGAAACTAAATGGCAATGAAAGCGGAAATGCCGCGAGTGAAGAAACTAAAAATCAAGTGCCTCAAAATGAACAGAAAGTGTCCGACCCATTCAATGTCGAAAAAAATGAGCAAGGTCGCACGAACGGTCTGAAGAATCAAGAAGCGAATAATCCCAATACAGGCAAGGCACAAGTACAAAACCAAGCACAGCAGTCTCAGCGAGCACAACAATCTCAGCAAACGCAACAGGCACAGCAGAACCAGCAAACAGGGAACACTGTGCGTCAGATGATGCAGCAGCCACTGGAAAACACGCCGCAGACGATGAGCACGATGAAGCAGTTAGCCTCGCTTTTGCTCAAGGATGCGAAACTTAGTCAGCAAGATATGACGCTTTTGCAAAATTTCGTAAACGGCAGGCAAAACACTCTGTCGGAGAAGGACGCAAAACAGCTGCAGCTCCTGCTGCGCCTGTGTCAAAACAATATGCCGGCATCTGTACAGCAAGCAGCCGTACAAGGAAATATGCCGGATTTGCCACGGCTGTGGGCGTTTATGGAGCTCTGCGACCTCGTATATTTAAAGGAAAAGAAGCCGTCAGCTCTAAAAAAAGCAGGCAAGGATATAGCAGACTTCGCCTCAATGATGAAGAGCTCACTCTCGCCACGTAGCTCTCATGCGTCCGAGGGAACGCGGTCCATGAGTTTCATGATGCCGCTTTACATGGGGGAGAACGAGAAAATTCCGTATCCCGCATATATTCACATTTACGATGAGGAAGAGGACGACCCTAGGTGGCCGGGCAACAAGAAAAAAGAGACATGGCTCAGAGTGTGCCTCTTGACGGAAAACATCGGCGCGGTGGATGTCACGTTTCGCATGTACGAGGAACATAATGTTGACGTGAGAGTCATTTTCTCCGACAGTGAGTCTGTGAATGATTTCAGAGAATATATAGATGAATTTAGAAGTTCGTTTAATGAATTGCCGCTTAATTTGATGGATTTGCAAATTGGCATGACAGGGATGAAAAAATGAAGAACAGCAGGCTTGGAAAGCCGCCCGTGGAGCGCGAGACAGACCCGAACGCGCAAAAAAAAGCCGTCGCGCTGAAATATAACGCTTCAACGGATGCGGCTCCAAAGGTAGTGGCAAAAGGCAAAGGATATGTCGCCGAAAATATTTTGGCTGCGGCGCAGTCAAACTCGATACCCGTTTATCAAAATAAATCGTTGGTCAATCTTTTGATGGCGCTCGACATTGACAAGGAAATTCCAGCGGAGCTTTACACGACAGTCGCAGAGGTGCTGGCGTATATCTACCGCATGGACAGGAAAAAGCATAACGAGAGACGGAGCAATCCATGAATACGAAGGCAATAGGCAATCGCGGTGAGGATATAGCGACCAATTATCTTTTAAGGCATGGCTACAAGATACTGGAGCGTCAATATCGCACGAAGAGAGGCGAGATTGACATCATCGGCAAAAAGGATGACACCGTCGTATTCTTTGAGGTGAAGTCCCGAAGAAGCCTAAAGTATGGTGCGCCTGCGCTCGCCGTCGATTATCGCAAGCAAAAGAAAATCGTGAATTCGGCTGTCGTTTATCTCGAGTTCAATGGCGGCATGAATCAGCAATGTCGATTTGATGTTATCGAGGTTTATTTTTTGCCCGATGGAAGTAATAAAGTCATTCAATACGAAAATGCTTTTGAGGCTTGACAATGGAATTTTAAAAATTTGAAATTGTTTTGATGTCTTTTCGGGAGGGGATTTTTTGTTTGCACGGACGTATGGCTCAACAACACTGGGTGTAAATGGTGTGCTCATAGATGTGGAGGTCGATGTATCTTTTGGAATTCCTAAATTTGACATCGTGGGACTTTTGGAGACGGCTGTCAAGGAATCAAAGGAACGCGTCAGGACGGCGATAAAAAATTCCGGCATAAGGGTCAAGCAGCAGGTGGTCACGATCAATCTTGCGCCTGCGGACATAAAGAAGGACAGCTCGGGGCTCGATTTGCCGATTGCGATTGGATTGCTCATTGCCTACGGCGTGATCCCGCAGGAGAGCACGGAAGGGGCACTGTTTGCGGCCGAGCTCTCTCTTGAGGGTGAGCTCCGCGCGATTCATGGTGTGCTGCCCATCGTCATCAATGCGAAAGAGCACGGCTTCAAAAGAGTTTTCTTGGCGGAGGAAAATGTCAATGAGGCATTGCTCGTTGACGGCATAGAGGTTTTCTCCATTCGTAAATTGTTAGATTTAGTCGATTTCTTGGCGGGCAAATTGCAAATGAATCCCGTCAATGCGGATGTGTCGAAGCAGATTGACGAGGAAAATGATTTTGTGGAGGACTTTGCCGATGTGCAGGGTCAATTTTTTGCGAAAAGGGCGCTAGAAATAGCAGCGGCGGGCGGCCACAATGTACTGATGGTCGGCGTGCCGGGCGCGGGAAAGACAATGCTCGCTAGACGATTAAGCTCCATACTGCCAGACATGACAAAGCAGGAAGCGCTGGAGGTCACGAAGATATACAGCATCGCGGGGCTCTTGCCGCATAATGGCGGGCTCATGAAAAAGCGACCGTTCAGAAGCCCGCATCACACGACATCGGCGGCCGCCATGATAGGCGGCGGCTCCATACCGCGCCCGGGCGAAGTCACGTTGAGCCACAACGGCGTGTTGTTTCTCGACGAGCTGCCCGAGTTTGGTAAATCGGTGCTCGAGGTATTGCGTCAGCCGCTCGAGGATGGCCACGTCACCATATCGCGCGTGAATGCGTCTCTGACATTCCCGTCGCGAATGCTTTTGGTAGCGGCAATGAACCCCTGCCCGTGTGGGTGGAGCGGCGACAGAGACCATCACTGCACATGCACGGCAAATGAGATAAAACGATATACGCGAAAAATCTCTGGCCCGTTGCTCGACAGAATTGATATTCACGTGCGCGTGCCAAGAGTGGAATACAAGGATCTGACATCAGCGAGCGCAGCAGAGCCGTCGTCGGCCATTCGCGCGCGCGTCATGGATGCTCGCGACATACAGCTTTCTCGATTTGGAGAATTTCAGATTTTCTGCAACGCTCAGATGAATCATTCCATGATAAAAAAGTTTTGCAAGCTCACGACGAACGCGCAGTCCATGCTGGAAATGGTATTTGAAAAAATGAAGCTCTCGGCGCGTTCATACGATCGCATCATAAAGGTATCGAGGACGATAGCCGACCTCGACCATTCCGACGTGATAAATGAGCGGCATATTGGTGAAGCGATACAGCTTCGAAATGATTTGGGCATAGAGTTAAGCTGAAAGGGGAACGCAGGGTGATGACCATTACAGGGACGACAAAAAATTTAGGCGTGATAGGGTGCCCCATAGCACATTCACTTTCTCCTGTCATTCAGAATGCGGCCATATCAAAGTCTGGCCTTGATTACGTGTATATTGCCATGCCAGTCGAGAAGGAAGCGCTCGCTGAGGCTGTGAACGGCCTAAAAAGTTTGGGCTTCACTGGATTCAATGTGACAATTCCTCATAAGGAAGCAATCATCCCGTTGCTCGACAAAATCGATGAATCGGCGCAGATGATTGGCGCGGTGAATACCGTTGTCAATAATCAAGGCGTATTGACAGGATATAATACCGATGTAGATGGTTTCGTCGGCGCATTGAAGGACGTTGGCTATGAGATAGCGGGCAAAAGCGTCGCCGTGCTGGGCGCGGGCGGTGCAGCGAGAGCAGTGCTCTGCGGCCTCATAAGAGAAGGCGCGAAGGAAATATCTGTTGGAGTGAGAAATCCCGCCAAGGCGATGGCCGTAGTCAATGATTTTTCAAAGTATTTCCCCATCGAGGTTTTTGAATGGCATGATGATGCGTTCAAAAATAAAACGAAAAACGCTAATTTGATCGTCAATACGACGCCGCTCGGGATGTATCCAAACGTGGACGCCATGCCGCCCGTTGACTTTGATTTCGTCAGCGATGATGCTTTTTTCTATGACATCATCTATACGCCAATGCCGACGATGCTCATGAAAGAGGCAGAGAAAAGAGGCCATCGGACGCTGGGCGGGGCAGCGATGCTTGTAAAGCAGGGCGCCATCGCGTTCAAGCTATGGACGGGAGTCGCCCCCGATGAAACGATCATGATGAAGCGCCTCATCGACAGTTTGAGCAAATGAGATTTCTGAAATTTCACAAGAAGGAATGACACCTCAATGCAAAAGCCTGATATAGATACGCTTATAAGACAGGCTTCCATGGGCAGACAAAACATAAACGCCATGAATGCCTCGTCTGCGGCCGTTCAATCGGCTCCGATTGTCAAACTGGTCGACGGAATCATCGATGAAGCCATCGACATGCGTGCGAGCGATATACACATTGAGCCGCAGACATCATTCATGCGTGTGCGCTTCCGCGTTGATGGCGAGCTAATGAGCTTTCGTGACGAAATTCCTTTGAATATCAAGGAAATGATGACGGCGCGCATCAAAATCATGGCGAAGCTCGACACAACGGAGCGCAGGAAGCCGCAGGATGGGCGCATCACGTTCAGGCACGATGAAACCGATGTCGACATAAGGGTATCGACGATGCCAACGATTGATGGCGAGTCAATCGTATTGAGACTGCTAAACGGCTCAAGAAATTTATTAAAGCTCGATGAGCTCGATTTCTCCGAGACAAACGAAAAAATCTTCAAAGCGTGGTGCCATAAGCCTTATGGTCTCATTCTGAATGTTGGTCCTGTGAATTCGGGTAAGACGACGACGCTGTATGCTGCGCTGAGCGAGCTGAACACGCCGGACAAAAATATCGTGACGATTGAGGACCCTGTCGAATACTATTTGCCAGGGGTAAATCAGATACAAGTGAATCCAAAAGTCGATTTGACGTTCGCCAACGGCCTACGAGCAGTTTTGCGACAGGACCCAGACGTTTGCATGGTCGGTGAGATACGCGACGAGGAAACGGCGGAAATCGCGATAAGAGCGGCGATGATAGGACGGCTGATTTTCACGACGCTTCATACGGGCAATGCGGTAGGGTCTATATTCAGACTGCTCGATATGGGCATAAAGCCGTATTTACTCTCGGCGGCGCTCTTGGGCGTCATGGCGCAGAGACTCGTGCGCAGGCTATGCCCGTATTGCAAGGAGCAATACGAAATATCAAGCAACACGGCGGATGCGCTTTTCATGGGGCGCCATTTTGAGCACGGAATGATGGCCTATAGGGCGGTTGGCTGCGACAAATGCAATCACACGGGCTACATCGGGCGCATAGCCATTCATGAAATGCTGGAAATATCTGATGATTTGCGAAATGCAATAACGTATGAACATGAGTATGTCAAAATCAGCGACATCGCAAAGAAAACAAACATGGTGCCGTTGATTGATGATGGAATAGAAAAGATAAAATGTGGGAAGACAAGCATCGCTGAGGTCAGGAGAGTGCTCTATGGCGGATATTGACAATCTGTATTGGGAAAAGCTGCTCGACAAAGCGATTGACGAAGGTG
This sequence comes from uncultured Selenomonadales bacterium, assembly GCA_900314765.1. Taxonomy (GTDB): domain Bacteria; phylum Bacillota; class Negativicutes; order Selenomonadales; family Selenomonadaceae; genus RUG024. Next base: position 87,655 of record OMWN01000067.1, read on the forward strand.
TCTCAGATATTCATGTTGCCGCAGGCTGCAGTCCATTTTTCAGAAAAAATGGGAGGCTCATAAAGCAGTCTGATGAGATACTCGACAATGATATGATAGGCGTGTTGTTCAATATTTTCACTAGCGAGCGAGAGCGAAATCTTTTCAGTGAGCAAAAAAATATTGACATAGCTCGTGTTTATAAGAAACAACGGTTCAGAATAAATTTTTTTGAGCAAAACAATGGCCTTGCGGCGGCCATGCGTGTCATTCCCATGAACATACCAACATTTGATGCACTTGGCCTGCCCCCTGCGTTGAAAAATTTGATGGAAAAGGAAAACGGACTGATACTCGTCACGGGCAGGACTGGAGCCGGCAAGTCGACGACGATAGCCTCGCTTGTAGATCATGTAAACAAGAGCCGTTCACTCAACATCATAACGCTCGAAGACCCCGTTGAATACGTTTATGAGCCTAGCCTCAGCATGATCTGTCAGCGAGAATACGGCAAAAATTTTTTATCGTTTGATGACGCGTTGCGCAGCGCGGTAAGGGAAGACCCAGATGTTATCGTCGTCGGAGAAATGCGAGACGCCGAGACCGTCGTGACGGCACTCAATGCAGCGGAGACGGGACATCTCGTCTTGGCGACGCTTCACACGAAGACGGCGGCGGAGTCTGTTCTGCGCATCGAGAGTTTTTTCCCTGCCGTTAAGGCCGAACAGGTACGCGCGCAATTATCCATCGTCATTCAGGCCATCATATCACAGCAGCTTTTACCATGCACGAAGGGCGGTCGCGTATGCGCGTCAGAAGTCCTTGTTGCAAATCAGGCCGTGCGCCATCTCATAAAATTAGGCAAGACACAGCAACTGAATTCAACGATGATGACGGGCGGCGCTATTGGCATGCATACGATGAGTCAATCGATTGAGGCACTTTGGAAAAAACGACTGATTGATGACAAGACGGCGGAAAAATATATCGACAAGATATGATGGCGGGAGCTAAAAGGTGGCAAAGTACAAATATGAGGCAAAGGACATAAATGGCAGACTCATAAAAGGCACGGTAGAAGCGGGGAGCGACAAGGAAGCCGCGCGTATCGTTGCGAGCCAAGGGCTCTTTCTCATCAATCTAAAGAAAGAGCATAGTCGTTTTAATATAAAAAGCGCGTTTGATGTTTCGATTTTTCATAAACGTGATTTGATGATTTTTTGCAGAGAACTCGCCATCATGCTGAACACAGGCATGAACCTAGCCGATTGCCTTCAGATATTGCGCAAGCAGGCCAGCGAAAAATGGAAACAGAAAATGATTTCATCCATCAGCACGGAAGTCCAAAATGGTAATCTCCTTTCTGATGCCATGAAAAAGCAAGGCTCGCTGTTCTCGAAGACGTTCATCGCGTTGGTGCATGCCGGCGAAATCAGCGGCACGCTCGACACCGTGCTCAATAAGCTTGCCGCGCACGAAGAAAAACGATTTGTCTCGCGAGAAAAGCTTATAACGTTGCTGACGTATCCAGCGATACTGATGTGCATCATGTTTTTCGTCTTGATATTCGTGATAAACTTTCTTCTTCCGATATTCGCGTCGCTTTTCGTTTCGCTGAAAGCCGAGTTGCCACTTCCCACGAAAGTGCTGCTTCAATTTAGTTCATTTGTCTCAGATTACTGGTTTCTTTTCATGGCAGCATTTGCGTTTGCCATCATCATTTTCATATATTTGCTAAAGATTGACGCGTATCGCCTCAAATTCGATCAGCTTGCGATACGTTTGCCATTGATTGGTCGCTTTCTCATGTATCATGAGCTCATTCAAATCACAGGCACATTGTCACTTCTTTTGACAAGCGGGCTCATCATGGATCAGGCGATTCTCGTTTTGAGCGATGCGACAAGCAATTCATACATTAAAAAAATTCTGTTGCTCGCGAAAAATGATGTACAACGGGGCGAGAAATTTTCATCTTCGATGGCACGATGGGGCATCTTTCCAGACTCCATGATGGAGCTCATGATGACAGGCGAGAAAACGGGAGAGCTCGAATTTGTTCTCGACAAAATCGCAGAGTTTTCGCAAATAGAAGCCGACAATCTGTCTGAAAGGATGAAATCACTCGTTGAGCCGATGGCGATACTCTTTTTAGGTTGTGTGGCGGGCTTCATCGTTTTTGCCGTTGCGTTGCCAATCATAGACGCAATCGGCACGTTTTCTGAGTAGCATGAGAAATTTGCGATCGCGCGCCTGCATATATTTTGATAATCCGACGCGGTAATTTCGAGATGGGGGAAAGACGATTTGACATGTGAGGTAAAATGCTGACATCAAAAGAAATTTACGATAGGTTGATTAGCGGATATGGCCCTGTGCAGTGGTGGCCAGGAACGCCTTATGCTATAATGGTCACGGCGGTGCTTGTGCAGAACACGGCGTGGGGTAACGTCGAAAAGACGACAGCATCATTAGGCGATAGGCTCAATCCCAAATTCATAGACAGCTTGACGGAGGAAGAACTTCAGCCGTTGATTCGTTCATGCGGCTTTTATCGCGCGAAGTCGCGATACATTAAAGAGCTGACGACATGGTTCAAGGGTTACGGCTACGATGTGCAGCGCGTGCAGCAAAAGCCGCTGTCAGACGTTCGCGGTGAGCTCCTCGCGCTGCCAGGCATCGGCGCGGAGACAGCCGATGCCATACTGACGTATGCGTTCAGGATGCCGTCATTCGTGATGGATGCGTACACGAGGCGTTTTCTTGAGCGACTGGGCTACGAATTCAAGACAGATGATGAAAGGCGAGCGTTCTTGACGGGCGGGATAGAGCACAGCGCAGATATGTACGGCTGGTATCATTGGGGACTATTGGAGCAAGGCAAATCTCATTGCGGCAAAAATCCAAAGTGTGATGGCTGCGTGTTTGGCGACGTATGCAAAATTCATTTAAAATAGTGACTTAAGTGAAAAATTAGCTATCATCGCAGATTATGAAGAAGGGGATACACTGCGATGATATTGTGGCCTAAATGAATCGTTCACATAATAATTTAGGAGGCGGTGTGAATCATGCATGCTATCGAAAAACTTTTGGCAGAGAAATCAGGGCGTGACACTGTGCACGCAGGGGAGATTGTGAATTGCTCCGTTGATTGGGCAGGCATCAATGATCTTTATTATCAGACGGTGAAGTCATTCTACGAGATGGGTGGCAAAAGGGTCGCTGCACCAGAAAGGGCGATACTTTTCTTTGACCACTATGCGCCATGCGCCACAGAAAAGCAGGCTGACAATCACAAGAAGTTCCGCGAATTTGCGCGCGAGCAAGGTATCACTCACCTCATGGACATCAATGAGGGCGTCTGCCATCAGCTCATGGCAGACTACGGTTTTTTGAAGCCAGGCGAGATAGTCGTCATCACAGACTCACACACGACGACGCATGGCGCGTTCGGCTCATTCGGCACGGGCGTCGGTGCGACGGACCTCGCCATCATCCTTGCGACAGGAAAACTCTGGTTCAAGGTTCCAGAGGTCATTCGCATCAATCTCGTCGGCACGTTGCAAAATGGTGTCTATGCGAAGGATGTCATTCTACATATCATCGGAGACCTCAAGGCTGATTATGGCGTATACAAGGCCGTCGAATTCACGGGGCCTGTCGTGAAGAAGCTTTCCGTTTCAGAGCGCATGGCGATGTGCAACATGACGACGGAGATGGGCGCTAAGACGAGCTACATTCAGCCAGACGACGTGACGCTTGCGTATTTGAAAGAGAAGAACATCACGGATTACAAGATTTATGAGACGGATGATGATTACGAATACGCTGCTGAGCTCACGTATGACGTCACGGATATTGGTCCGCAGGTCGCCGCACCTTTCAGTGTTGACAATGTGAGCCCGATAGAAAAATTCAGCGGAAAGCGTATTCAGCAGGCGTACCTCGGCTCGTGCACGGGCGGGCGTACAAATGATTTTATGATTGCGGCGAAAATCCTCAAAGGAAAGCACATAGCGGATGGCACACGCATGATACTTGTGCCCGCCAGCAAATTTGTCCTGCGCGAGTGCATCGACAAAGGCTATATTCAGACGCTGATGGATGCGGGTGCAACGCTCACAGCGCCGGGTTGCGCTGCATGTCTTGGCATTCATCAGGGACTCCTCGCGGAAGGCGAGGCGTGCATTTCCTCGACTAATCGCAATTTCCCAGGACGAATGGGCAACGTCAAGGCTGAGATATTCCTCGCATCGCCAGCGACGGTCGCCGCGTCCGCGCTCAATGGCACGATAACAAATCCTCAGAAGTATTTGGAGGCATGAAAATGGATGCAAAGGTAAAAGGAAAAGCATTTACATTTGGAAACAACATCGATACGGATCAGATTTACCCAGGAAAATATGTCGAGTACACGGAAATAGAGGACATAAAAAAATACGCGATGAGCGGCAGCGCTCAGCCAGACATCGTGAACAAATTCGCCGCAGGCGACATCATCGTTGCGGGCACGAATTTTGGGTGCGGCTCCTCGCGTGAGCATGCGGCGATCACGCTGAAGGCGATAGGCGTCGGTGCAATACTGGCGGAATCATTCGCGCGCATATTTTTCCGTAACGCCATCAACCTCGGCATCCCCGCCATCACATGCAAGGGCATACATGAGATGATTCATCAAGGCGACGAAGTAGAAATAAATTTTGAGACGGGCGAGATAAAGAATCTGACAACGGGCGCGGCGGCAAAAGCAGAGCCGCTCGGAGACTACATGATGAACATCCTGCAAAGCGGTGGCGTAAAGCCGATGATAAGAAGGCAACTTGAAAGTAAATAACATTGAAAGTAAGGCGGAAGCAATTTGTAAGCAACATTTGAAGCGTTTTGTGGCAGCATGCCTCATCATGAGCGCATTGTTGCCAATTTTTTCAGCATGAAACCTTCACTTTCCTTTTGAGGTGATGAAAATGCCCAGTCGTTTACATGGGAAATTGTTCAATGAGCGTGGCTTTACGCTTATCGAGCTTTTGATTGTTATCTCCATCATAGGCGTTCTGTCCGTGATTGCCATTCCTCGCTTCTCAAATGCAATCGTCTTGGCGAACACGGCAAAGGTGCAGTCGGACTTAAGCGTGATCAATACGTCCATCACGCTTTATCAAGCGGAAAACGGCTCATATCCTTCGAGCATTAAGACTGATTTAAAGGATTATATTGTTGACATTGACAATTTGAAGCCGCCTAAAGGCGAGTGCCTGCTGCGTGATGGCACAAAGATAGATGTGAAGGACAGCGACTATACATTGTCGGGCGATAAGACTCAGGCACTGTGCCAGAGCCACGCAATCAATGAATTTGGCAGAAAAGACAAATAGCTCAAATAATTATGTGCTATGTAAAAATATCGCGTCATCTTTTTCACGCGCATTTGAAAGAGTTCATCTTGATATGGCTACTTACTGTGCTTTTGATTTGTACCAAATATAATGATTACGGTCTGCCAATCATCAGCCTTCAACCAATGAAAGCCATCGCGTTGTCATTTTTCCTTTCGTGGATTGCCATTTTCGATTTTCATTACAAGCTCATATACAATAAGCTTTTGCTATTGATGTTCCTTGTGGGCGTCTGCTTTCTGCCTTTTGACGAAATGTCCATTTTCACAGCTTCGGAAATCGTGACTACAATGTTAGCGGGCGGCGCGATGTTTCTTATGCTCAGCTTATTGTCTCGTGGAGGAATGGGCGGCGGAGATGTGAAATTTGCTTTTGTATTGGGGCTTTGGCAATATGGCGCGGATTTCATCATCTTGATTTTGTTAGCCTTTTGGATTGGCGGATTTCTCGCCGTATGCCTCTTGTTATCAAAAAAGAAAGCACTGAAGGACAGCATGCCGTTTGGCCCGTTTCTCTGCATGGGCTCGTTTTTGACCTGCCTTTTCGGAGAAGAGCTGCAATCATTGTACTGGAGCTTGTTCGTATGAATCAAAAAGGATTCACGCTCATAGAGATGATTATTTCCGTTGCGATTCTCGCGACGCTTTCTGCCATCGCGATGCCAAATTTTGTGCACAACTTTCAAAACATGCGCCTTGATAATGAGGCCTCTGAACTCGCCGTATGCCTTGAACATCTAAGAGAAAAGACAATGCATTATCAAGCGATACACAATGATTTCACAGAAGTAGGCGGAGAGGTCGCTCCAAAATTTGAATTCAGAGGCAATCGTTATGTGCTGAGAGAAGGGCTCAATGTAATACATTCACATGAACTGCCGAGCTTCATTCATTGCAGTATGGACAGAAAAAATGTGGTGTTCTATCCCAGTGGCGCGGCGAATCCGACCACGATAACGATGAGTTCAGGCAATCGTGTTCGATATGTGATTATTGACATCGCGGGACGCGTGAGGGTTTCGGAAAATCCACCAAAGAACTGGTGACGATAAATGCGCTTTATTTCTAAAAACGTAAATAATGAGTATGGCTTTTTCTTGATTGAAGTGCTGATTGTGTCATTCATCCTCATGGTGGCAGGTTATTCATTTGCTATTTATCACGTGATTGAAAGAGAACGCATCATGTCAGAGACGTATGTCACGGCATCGTTTCTCGCCCATGAGCAGATTGCATACGCGAAATCACTTTCAAAAGCATCTTTGAAGCACAACGCGCATCTTGATTGGCTTGGGGATGGGGCGTCACCGATAAAAATGAACAACCATGAATTTTATATAGAGACGAGCATTGAGCCGCTTGAAAATGATTTGCGCATGGTTCGCGTGAATGTGAGCTGGAAAGAGCGCGGGAAGCAAATGGAAAAAGATTATAAGCAAATCGTTGATTGTCATGAATAAATTCATAAAAAGCGAACGCGGCGTTTCTCTTTTAGAACTTTTGACGGCTATGCCGATATTGTCCATTCTGATGATTTCATTGACGGTACTGCTTGGCTTTGGCATCAAGTCGTACCTTTTCGTTTTAAGCGATTGGGAAATGCAAAGAGAAGTGGAATTCACAATGGAATCGATTCAGCATGATTTGATGTACGCCAAAAGCGCGGACATCGTATCAGGCCAGCTCATCATCACGAATCAAAGCGCTAAGTCCATTATTCCTGAAACAACGACGTATGAACTGACGAGCGGCAGCAATCCGCATATCACGAGAAACGCTCAGCCCATGACTGGCGATACAAAATTGAGCAACATCAACATATTGAAATTTATGCTTCGTCGCCACAGCGAAAAGACCATCTTTTACAATATTGAAGCGGAAAACGCGCTGACGGGTCATAGATATGAACTCAGATCGGCGACCACATACCCATGATGATGAGGTGTCCTATGGATTTGAAGAACATTCTGAGCAAAGAATGTGGCGTTGCTTCCCTGACTGGCATTATCATTCTGTCGATGTTGTCGTTTTTGGGATTGGCGGCGTATGCCATAACAAAGCACGAGATAGAAATAACGAATGAATACATGAACTCGTCGGAGCTCACGATGGAAGCACAAAATGGCATCATCAAGGCCAACGCAATGATTAACAACGATGAAAATTTGAAAGCAAATATCTTGTCCAATACGAAAGTTCGCACAATCACGCAGTCCAATGACGACAGCATATCATGCAGCGTATACTCGCGCGTCAAAGGCGGCTACGTCATACTCTTGTCTGTAGCTGAGCGCGGCGATTACAAAGCGCGAGCCGTCGCTTATCTGAAGCAGGACGCTGACAACAGATATGTCATAAAATATTGGGAGCATTAAGCATGCTGGGAAATTTTGAGACAGATGACGAGCAGGCTCTGGGCATCTTTTCCGTTGATGATGTCGCATATTTCGTTGAGGTCAAATGCGTTGCTGGCAAAATTTATATCGACAAAGCATTGCAAAAGAAATATTATGATGAAGAGGACGAGGCGCCTCGACTGACTCAGTTCGTTGAGCAGGCTGACCTCATGCATCAAGTTCATGGCATCGCCGTTGACAATGTCGGCTTATGCTACCTTTTGGATGCTGTATTCGGATATGAAAAGCACTTTCCATCCATGAAGCCCGACGAATTGTCTCACGCTGTCCATTGGGACATTGAGCTGAACTGCCCGTTTCCCGATTCAAATTATTGGTCGGCCTATAACGAACGAAAAGATAACGTATGGATAGCCGCGATAGACGAAGATCATGGCGAAAAGGTATGGCAAGCGTGCAAGCGGTCTGACATCAATATCGCCGCTATCACTGTCATGCCGCAGAACGTGGTGTTCTCTAGGGAAGACAACACCATCGTTATGAATGGTATGACAATAGCGATTAAGGCAGAACTGAAAGACGATGAGTGGAATGAGAATTTCGAGAACGCTTTATACGCCGCGTTGGCTGCACTCGGTTCTTCCGCGCAAGTGAATGCTGATATTGATTTTGTGAATTTTGTCCCAGAAAAATATCGAAAAGTGGACGAGAAATGGCTTGTTGCTATTACGGAAATGGCGTGTTATTTCTTTATGGCAGTAATTTTTATATTTTGTTTCAATCTTGCACGATTACAAATTGCCAACAATGAAATCGCGTATTTCGACAAGGAGCTCTCCGCATATTCCAATATAAAGGAAAATATTGTTTTGTTGGCAGACAAAAGATCTTACGTGGATGATACAAACCGTGTGCTGTCTTCATTGTCAAAAGACAGGCTATCATGGCATAGCGTTTTCACGATTCTCGGCACGATGACGATGGATGGTGTATTTTTAAACGAAGTGGAGTCCATCGACAATGGCCTCGTGAGATGTCGCGGGGAAGCGAAAAATTATGATACGCTCGTAGAATTCCTTCAGATGTATGAGACTAACAAGAAAATTTTCAAGACTGATCCAGTCTTAGAGAATTTTAAAACGGATGAAAATGGCATGGTAAATTTTTCCTTGCTGCTGAAGTTCTGATGACGTCGTTTCTTTGAGGTGCAGTGATTTTGAATTTGAGCATGGACACTATGGACAAAGGCGAAAAATATTTTGCTTTTGCATTCATATTGATGTGCTTCTTGAGTTTGTTGTTTTATTTTTGCGTTTACGTGCCGCAGGAGAATTTGCTACAGCAAAAGAAGCAAATCGCTTTTGATAAGCGCGCAGAGCTGATTAATCTGAGGGGCTTCGCCGCGAGAAATAAAGACATTGATATCTACGTGAAAGATATGGAAGACCGCTTTCACGAGAATCAATACCTGTTGCCATCGAAGATGAATGTGAGCCCGTTTTTGAATGATATAGAGCTCTATGCTTCGGAATCACATGTTGAAGTCGTTGGCATGGAGCCTGGACCGATTGCGAATGGCGAAGGATATTCATATCAAAATATAGCGCTCAATATAAAATGCGGCTACTTTGAGCTTATGAATTTCATGGAAATGATGGAGCGCGAGGGCAGGTTCATCAATATAAAGTACATCAAGGCAAGCGTTGATGATACTCACCGCGCGCTTGATGTGAAGATAAATTTGACTATTTATTCATATAAGAAATAACTTGGCGAAAAAGGGGTATTTGTTATGGCTCATCTACGTTTTATGACTGCTGGAGAATCACATGGACCTTGTCTTATAGCGCTCATTGAAGGAATGCCGTCTGGGCTTAAGCTCAATATTGATACGTTGAACAAAGATTTAGCACGTAGGCAAAGCGGATATGGACGCGGCGGCCGCATGAAAATAGAGCATGACACGATGGAAATCCTTTCAGGCGTGAGATTTGGTGAGACGCTCGGCGGACCCATTTCGATAAAAGTGAATAACCACGATTTCGCGAACTGGACGAAAAAGATGGCGGCCTTTGGCGAGGAATACGGCGAAAAGGTGACGGCAGCGAGACCAGGTCATGCAGACTACGCCGGCATCAAAAAATATGCGCGCGATGATATTCGTGACATCCTCGAGCGCTCGAGCGCGAGAGAAACGACAATGAGGGTCGCTGCCGGCGCAATCGCGAAATCGTTTCTTTCGCAATTTGGCATTGAGGTGGTATCGCATGTCATAAATATCGGCGGTGTCGCCGTCGATATGAAAAAAATTGACAGGAATGCAATAAAAGCGACCGACTCTGAACTCAACTGCTACGATGCCGAGGCAGAGACAAAAATGAAAGAACGCATAGATGAAGCCAAGGCAAAAGGCGACACATTGGGCGGCATATTCGAGGTCATAGTCAAAGGCGTGCCTATTGGACTTGGAAGTCATGTGGAATGGGACAGAAGGCTTGACGCCATGCTCGCCAGTGCGCTGATGTCCATACAGGCCATAAAAGGCGTCGAGGTCGGTGATGGCTTTGAAGCCGCTGTGAGCTTTGGGAGCAAAGCTCATGATGAAATGTTTTATGATGAAGATGGCGACGTATACAGGAAAACGAATCACGCGGGCGGCATCGAAGGCGGAATGAGCAACGGTGAGATGATTGTGCTGCGGGCGGCCATGAAGCCAATCCCGACGCTCATGACACCGCTTCATTCCATTGACATCAGCTCAAAAAAGGCAGTGCTCGCCTCAAAAGAGAGAAGCGATGTCTGTGCTGTTCCTGCGGCTTCTGTCGTCGGAGAAGCGATGGTCGCCCTCGTCATTGCGGACGCGATGCTTGATAAGTTTGGCGGGGATTCCATGATTGACATAAAAAACAATGTTTCTGCATATTTGAAGAGGCTGGAAGGTGTGCAGAATGAATAAAAACATCGTATTGATTGGATTTATGGGAACAGGCAAGACGAGCACGGGGAAAATGGTCTCCATGCGGCTCGGGTGTCCATTTGTCGATCTCGATGAATATATTGAGTCAAAGTCGGGCATGAAGATAAAAGATATTTTTGCAAAGCATGGAGAAGCCTATTTCAGAGAACTGGAGCGAAAAGCCGTCAGTGAAGTCTCAAAAAGAAGAAACACTGTCATTTCTACGGGTGGCGGGACGATGAAGGACAGCGAAAATGCGACGCTTTTGCGAAAATGCGGCATCGTGATTGCGCTGACGGCGGACGTTGACAGTATACTTCTGCGCACGCAGAAACGAGAGGAACGGCCCGTGCTCGATGCGGCGGACAAAGAGGCAGGAGACAGGCGCGAGGCCATAAAGAGGCTTCTTGACAGCCGCAAAGATATTTACGCGCAGGCAGACTACACGATAGACAGCAGCAAATTGTCTCCGCTCCAAGTGACTGAGGAGATTTGCAGGATTTTGAAAGGTGAGATGATTTGATATGGAAAAAATACGTGTATCACTGCCGATAAACAGCTACGACATTCTGATTGGCCACCATATCGAGCAACATATCATTGACTCGATAAAGGCGGCAAAACTGTCACACGAATCGCTCATTGTCACGGACAGCAATGTTGGAAAGCTGTACGCTGACAAGTTTAAAGCACTTTTAAAGGAAGCAGAACTGTCGGCTGAAGTTCATATCATCCCTGCAGGAGAAGAATCGAAATCATTGAAAGAAGCCGAAAAGATTTACACGCGAGCGATAGAAGCGGGGCTCGACAGACACTCCGCTATTTTCGCTCTCGGCGGAGGCGTCGTCGGTGACTTGGCTGGATTCATCGCCGCAACATATATGAGAGGCGTGCCGTTTTATCAAATACCGACAAGTCTTCTGGCGCAGGTTGACTCGAGCGTAGGCGGCAAGGTAGCCGTTGATCATCATCTCGGCAAAAATCTCATAGGCGCGTTTTATCAACCAAAAGAAGTTTGGATTGATTTATCATATCTGAAGACTCTGCCAAAGCGTGAACTGTATACGGGACTTGGCGAAGTCATAAAATATGGCATCATCGAGGACAAGGATTTCTTTGATTATCTCGATGATCATGCAGATGATGTGCTCTCATATAATGATGAAGCGCTTTTTCATATCGTCAAAAGGTCATGCGAGATAAAAGCCGATGTTGTTGGGCAAGATGAACACGACAACGGCATTCGCGGCATACTCAATTTTGGCCACACGATGGGGCATGCCATCGAGAAAGAGACAAACTTCGCGCGGTACAATCACGGCGAGGCCGTTGCCATCGGCACGATTGGTGCCGCGCACTTGAGCCATGAACTTGGCATGATTGATGATTACACCGTGCATCGCGTCGTAAAGGCGATAGAGAAATATCATTTGCCGCAACGGGCGGAAGGCTGCACTGTCGATGGCATGATGCATGACATACTTCACGACAAGAAAACTGTCAATGGCATTGTGCATTGGGTGCTAATGAACGGCATCGGCAACGTAATCATTCGCGACGACGTACCTGATGACGCAGTAAAGAAATGTATATCGAAAATCATAACGAAATAGGGGGATTGAGAAACGGATGCGCATACTTTTAGTGAATGATGACGGCATAGACGCAGAAGGCATCAGAGCGCTAGTCGATTATTTTCGCAACGGCAATGACGTTGTCGTGGCAGCGCCCGCAGAAAATCAAAGCGGCATGGCTCACGCAATCAGTGTTCGAAAGAAGATACAAGTAGAGCATTACAGCGAATATGAGAAGCTCGGCGCGGAGGCGTGGAAGATACATGGCACACCGTCGGACTGCGTCAAGATTTATTTGGAGGCCATGTGCGAAAAGGACAAGTTTCCCGATCTCGTCATATCGGGCATAAACCACGGCGCGAACCTCGGCTCCGATGTTCTGTATTCCGGCACGGTCGGAGGCGCAATAGAAGGATTCATCCACGGCATTCCCTCAATAGCCGTATCACTCGAGATTGATTCAAAAATAAAGCTTCATGACGTAGCCGAGAAATTAGCAGTGGAACTTCCTCGATTTGAAGAGATATGGGGCAAAAACTTCCTGCTGAACGTGAATTTCCCGAAGAAATATCGTGACGGCGTGCCAAAATTCGTAACATCATCCGTCGGCCATCGTGACTATCTGAACGCATTTGAGAAAATCGAAGAAGATGGCAGCGTCTATTATTATATGGCGGGAGAAATATACGACGGTGAGAACAAGCCAGAGACGGACATACGAAAAACGGATGAGGGCTTTATATCGGTGACGCCGCTTCAGCTCGATATGACAAATAAAAAGGCTTATGATGCTTGCCGAAATGAATGTCATTCTTTATAATAGTACTGTAAAGTTTGTTTTATAAATTTTTTGCATTTACATATACGGAGGAGGAAAATTTTTATGGAATCAATGATTCGCGATATTAAGCTTGCACCGTCGGGACACGACAAAATAGCATGGGTGGAAAATTTCATGCCCGTGCTGAATAAGATTCAAGAGAAATATTCAAAGGAGAAGCCATTTGCCGGCAAGAATGTGGTGATGACGATACATCTTGAGGCGAAGACGGCTTATTTGGCTAAAGTATTTCAGAGTGCAGGCGCTAATGTCACGGTCACGGGCAGCAATCCTCTTTCGACGCAAGATGATGTGGCGGCGGCACTCGTCGAGGATGGCATAAAAGTCTTTGCGTGGCACGGCTGCAGCGATGCCGAGTACAATACGTTCCTCGAGAAAGCACTCGACACCAATCCAGACATCATCGTTGATGACGGCGGCGATCTCGTCAACATGATTCATACGAAGCGCCGTGATCTCATCGGCAAGGTCATTGGCGGCTCTGAGGAAACGACGACGGGCGTTCATCGTCTTCATGCACTCGCAAAGAGCGGGAAGCTTGAGTTTCCGATGATTGCGGCAAACGATGCCTATTGCAAATACCTCTTCGACAATCGCTATGGCACGGGTCAGTCCACATGGGATGGCATCATGCGCACGACAAATCTTGTCATCGCCGGAAAGAATGTCGTCATCGCCGGATATGGCTGGTGCGGCAAGGGCGGCGCAATGAGAGCAAAAGGTCTCGGCGCGAACGTCATCATCACAGAAGTTGATCCTATAAAAGCCATCGAGGCCGTGTTTGATGGCTTCCGTGTCATGCCTATGGACGAGGCAGCCAAGATTGGCGACATTTTCTTGACGCTTACGGGCGACAAGGATGTAATCAGAAAACGTCATTTCGAGGTCATGAAGAATGGCGCAATGCTTGCAAATTCCGGTCATTTCGATGTCGAAATCAATATCCCTGAGCTCGAGTCGCTGTCTGTGTCACGCCGCACCGTAAGAAACAACATCGAAGAATTCCTGCAGAAGGATGGCCGCAAGATTTACCTTTTGGCGGAAGGTCGTCTCGTGAATTTGGCAGCAGGTGACGGGCATCCAGCAGAAATCATGGACCTTTCATTTGCTGTGCAGTTCTTCTCCGCGCTTCATCTCCTCGAACATCATCAGGAAATGAAGAACGAGGTCTATCTGATGCCAGACGATATAAACGTGAAGATTGCCGAGATAAAGCTCGCCGCGATGGGCATTTCCATCGATGAGCTCACGCCTGAGCAAAAAGCATATCTCGGGCTGTAATGGGGGCATCGAACAATATGAAGACATTAATAAAAGATGCGCACGTCGTCTTGCCGGATGGCAAAGTCAAGGAATGCAACATTGCCGTTGATGGCAATAAAATCACGCATGTCGGCAACGTGCCCGAGACATTCGTGCCCGAGCACACCGTCGATGGCAAAGAGAAACTCGCCATCCCGGGATTTGTCAACGCGCATACTCATGCGTCCATGACACTTCTCAGAAGCTATGCAGACGACATGAACCTCATGGATTGGCTGCAAAATAAGATTTGGCCGATTGAAGCAAAAATGAAGAAAGATGACATTTACTGGGGCGCGATGCTTGCCGCCGTGGAAATGATAAAGACGGGCACGACGACATTCGCCGACATGTACGGCGATATGGAAAAAGTCGCGGACATGGCAGTGGAGTCGGGGTTGCGCGCAGTGCTCGCGCGTGGCATGATTGGTGTCGCGCCGAACGGTCATCAGGCTTTTGAAGAAAATAAAGCACTTTTCCGCGACTATAACGGCGCAGGCGAAGGTCGCGTGACGGTCATGTATGGACCGCACGCTCCATACACATGCCCGCCTGATTTCCTGCGCATGGTTGCAGAGCAGGCAAAGAAGGACAACGCCGAGATACATATTCATCTCTCTGAGACGAAAGGCGAAGTAGAGGATTGCCTGCGTGATCATCATGTCACGCCAATAGGGCTCATGGAGGAGACGGGCATACTCGACTGCGGCGTGCTCGCGGCTCATTGCGTCCATGTCACGGACGACGACATAAAACTGATGAAAAAACATAATACGCGCGTGGCGCATAACCCCGGCAGCAACATGAAGCTCGCGAGCGGCATAGCTCCAGTGCCGAAAATGCTGAAGGCTGGTCTCACCGTCGGACTCGGCACAGATGGCGCCTCGAGCAACAACAACCTCGATATGCTTGAAGAAACACGCCTTGCGGCTCTCCTGCACAAAGTTGATACGCTCGACCCGCTCGCAGTGCCAGCCTTTGAGGCTCTGAAGATGGCAACGGAGTATGGTGCAAAAGCAGTCGGCATCGACAACCTTGGCACAATAAAAGAAGGCAGTTTGGCCGACATCGTGCTCTTCGACATGAAAGGCGCCGCTTGGTGCCCACGCTTTGACCTCGTATCGTTGCTCGTATATTCAGCAAGCAGCGCAGATGTTGACACCGTCATGGTAAACGGCAGGCTGTTGATGGAAAAGAAGGAACTTTTGACGCTTGATGAGGAGCATATTCTCTTCGAGGCCAAAAAGTCTGCCGCAAGAATTTCGGCATGAAAAAAGTTTTTAATTAGGTGATATTTTTGGAGAAAAAGCGAAATAATAGAATAAAGTCCAACGCTCGTTCTCGCAAACATACCAAGAGCAAACCCGTCAAGACTGTGGAGGGCAGGAAGCAAGAGATCATTGGCATCGTTTTCATTACGGTCGCCATTATCTCTGCTTGCGGTCTCTTTGGTCTCAATGTTGGATTTATTGGCGTCTATTTTGCTAATTTCCTAAAATATTTCTTGGGCGTTGGAGCTTTTGTTGCAGTCATTGCCGCCCTTGCGCAAGGACTGTTCCTTGTGATAAAACATAAGGGTTTTACGCCTTCACTTCAAAGCGGAGCGTTTGCGGCCTTTTATATTTTCTGTCTTGCCATTTACCATCATTGGACGATTCCCGTGGGAGAGGAAATATTGCCTTCGAGCCTCGCACCTGGCGGCGGTCTAGCTGGTGGCCTCGTGCTTTTCGTCGTGCGCAAATGTTTTGGCGTGGACGGCAGTATCATCGTCCTCTGTACGGGTGCGCTATTGTCTCTTTTGCTTGCCACGAAATGGTCGTTGGCCAATGGCATCAAGAAAACAGGCGAAGGCGCTCAGATAGGCATCGATGCTGCGCATAAGGCTATAGAAGCGACGTACGACAAAATCCATAGCAAAAGCATTACGGAGGCGGAGAAGCCAGAGAAAAGCAGAGCCGATTTCTATGATCAAGAAAAGGACTCCATGTTTGGTGACGCTGTAGAAACGCAACATGATTTGCCTCAGAATAGCGATGATGAGTACATGGCTTACCTGAAGCAAAACGATAACATGGGAGCAATCAAGACTGCTGATGCGCCCCGTAATGTGTCTGTTTTCAATCCATTCGAGGCTAATGATACTGAGCAGGAAAATGTTCAGCAGTCCGTTGAGATGGACGAGAGCACGAACCCTCTCGCAGCAACATCCGAAGACCATCACGAAGTATTTAAAGATGAAATTTTCGTCAATGATAAAGAAAATATTGAAACGGTTGTCACAGATGAGCCAGTCGATATAAAGCCTGTGGAAACATCATCTCAGCCATTTCCCATTGAATATTCATCTGATAATAGCGGCGTATCCGATGCACAGTATTTGAGTGAAATCGACGACGATTTCGATGATGCGAAACATTATCTGGATGAAGTTTCTGCTGATTCATTCGAACCACAAGATAGGCAAATGTCTGATGTGACAGAGCCTAAATTGGATGAACCTAATTACGGTGCAAATCATGACAGCGCGCCTAGCAATGTCGAAGATGCTGACGACGCTAACGTTGCTGACAACGTGGTCGACGGCGTGCCAAATGAGACGGCCATACCACAGCAACCAGATTATCAACTGCCTGTTGTGACAGAGATTTTACAGAAAAACAGGCGATCTCAGAATTACGCCCTGCAGCAGGAAATCTCAGAAAACGCGCAGATACTCTCGAAGACACTCGAGAATTTCAAGGTCAAGGCGAAAATTGTCAATGCCTGCCACGGACCTGCGGTCACGCGCTACGAGCTAGAACCCGCTCCAGGCGTAAAGGTCAGCAAAATAACGAACCTTTCTGATGATATTGCGCTGGCTTTGGCAGCCTCGTCTGTCAGAATCGAGCCGATACAGGGGAAGGCCGCCATCGGCATCGAGGTGCCTAACAAGGAACTGGAGAGCGTTGGTCTTCGCGATGTCCTTGAGAACAGTGAGTTTTCGAGCGCAAAATCAAAGTTGACGGTCGGGCTCGGCATCGATATCGGAGGCAAGGCCATATTCGCGGACATCGCAAAAATGCCTCACTTGCTTGTCGCCGGTGCCACGGGCTCCGGCAAATCCGTCTGCATCAACACCATCATCGCAAGTATTCTTTTCAAAGCTCGCCCCGATGAGGTCAAGTTCATCCTCATCGATCCGAAAATGGTGGAGCTTTCAAATTACAACGGCATTCCTCATCTGATGGTCCCTGTCGTGACGGACGCAAAAAAAGCGGCGTCGGTTTTGAATTGGGCCGTGCAGGAAATGGAAAAACGATATACCAAGTTCGCTGAGACGGGTGTCCGCAACATGGAAGGCTATAACCAAAAGGTTGCGGCTGACGAGAGAATCCCGTCGATTGTCCTCATAATTGACGAGCTCGCAGATTTGATGATGGTAGCACCGCACGATGTGGAAGATGCCATTTGCCGCATCGCACAGAAAGCCAGAGCCGCAGGCATGCATCTCATACTTGCGACGCAGAGGCCGTCAGTCGATGTCATAACAGGCATCATCAAAGCAAATATCCCTTCGCGCATTTCCTTCGCCGTTTCTTCGCAGATAGATTCGCGCACGATACTCGATATGTCGGGCGCAGAAAAGCTGCTCGGCAAAGGCGATATGCTCTTTGCGCCTGTCGGCACATTGAAGCCGATAAGGGTACAGGGAGCCTTTGTCGGAGATGATGAGGTCGAGAGACTTTTGGACTTCATCAGAGCGCAAGGTCATGAGGCCATTCCCGATGAGGAAATCATCAGCTTCACAGAAAATGAGGCTGAGGAAAAAGAAGAAAAGACCGAAAAAAAGCATACACCAAAAGTGGATGAATTGCTCGGTGATGCTGTCGAGCTTGTTTTGACGAGCGGTCAAGCGTCGACTTCGAGCATACAGAGAAGATTTCGCATCGGTTATACGCGCGCTGGGCGTCTCGTTGACATCATGGAAAGCCTTCATATCGTCGGTCCGAGCAACGGGAGCAAGCCCCGCGAAATCCTCATGACAAGGGAAGAAGCGATGGATGCACTTAAAAACATCGAATAAACGTTAACAATGATAAAGAATGATGAAACACGGAGTGATTTTATGAGACATTTGAATGACAGCAAGCACAGAAACATCAGCATGATGATGGATTTGTACGAGCTGACGATGGCCAATGGATATTATCTGACGGGCAACGGCGATAAAAAAGTAGCATTCGACGTTTTCTATCGTCACAATCCGGAGAACGGCGGATTTTCCATATTCGCTGGGCTCGAGCAAGTGCTTGAATATCTTGAGGACATGCACTTTGACCCAGAGGACATAGAATATTTGCGTAGCCTCAATCTTTTCGATGAAGGATTTTTGAACTATCTTTCTGATTTCAAATTCCACGGCGACATTTACGCTTTCCCAGAAGGCACCATCATGTACCCAGGCGAGCCAATACTCACTGTCGTTGGCAATCTGATTGAGACGCAGATGATAGAGACAGAGGTCCTCGCTCAGATCAATCATCAGTCGCTCATAGCGACGAAGGCGAGACGCATCGTGCGCGCGGCGGGCAGTCGTCCCGTGTCTGATTTCGGTGCACGGCGCGCCCATAATAACGACGCGGCAATATACGGCGCCAGAGCTTCGTATATCGGCGGTGTCGTCGGTACGGCGACAGTCGCGGCAGGTCAGTATTTCAATCTGCCCGTCGGTGGAACGATGGCGCATAGCTGGGTCATGTACTACAACGATGAGCTCGAGTCTTTCCGCGAATTCGCGAGACTGTACCCCGATAACTGCATATTGCTTATCGACACATACGACGTTCTGAAGTCGGGACTGCCAAACGCCATAAAGGTCTTTGAGGAAATGAAGGCGAATGGCGTAAAGTCGAAAAACTATGGCATACGCATAGACAGCGGCGACCTCGCGTATCTCACGAAGAAGGTTCGCAAAGCACTCGACGCTGCGGGCTTCAGCGACGCGAAAATCGTCATATCGAACAGCCTTGATGAGTATACGATCACTTCGATACTCAGCCAAGGCGGGCAGGTCAATTCGTTTGGCGTGGGCGAGCGCATGATAACGTCAAAGACCGATCCCGTTTTTGGCGCTGTGTACAAGATGTGTGCCGTCGACGAAAATGGCGAGATGATGCCGCGCATAAAAGTGTCTGAGGTCATAGAAAAAGTCACAAACCCCGGACTCAAGGAAGTCTATCGCATCTATGATGAAAACGGTCGAGCAACGGCAGAGCTCATCGCCAAAAAAGGTGAGGACATCAATGTCGATGGCCCAGATGAATTCATCGACACGGACAGGCCGTGGAAGGTAAGACATTTCCAAAAGTGCACAGCGAAGAAACTACAAAAGCTCATGATGAAGGACGGCAAGCGCACAAGTGAGCCGCAGAATGTGAAAGACATTGCCGCATTCGTCAAAGAGCAGCTTTCGACAGAGATATGGGAAGAGGAGCAGCGCTTCGAGAATCCGCACAAACACTTCATGGACATGACACCTGACTACTACAAAATGAAAATGAGCATGCTCAGCAAAGAGGTATGATTTACTGAGATTATTTTGTGTTCCAATATATTTACGGAAATGCTGGTGATCTGCAAATGCTTCTTTCGATTAATCGGCGTTTCCCCACTTTTGAAAGCGAGGTATCATTATGAACGAGAGTAACAAAAAAAAGACGGTTGCCATTGTTTGCGGTGGTGGTCCGGCGCCCGGCATCAATGCTGTCATTGCGGCAGTGACGCTGAGGGCACGCAACGTTGGATTTGATGTTATTGGAATTTATGATGGATTTTCACATCTTGCCAAAAGGGAAAAGAAATATATTAAGCTGACACAGGACGAAGTGAGCAGAATTTCCATCATGGGCGGCTCGATACTGCACATGTCGCGCTACAATCCAACGAAGAGCGCGGATGATTTGAAGAATGTCGTCGAGACACTGACAGAGCTTGGCGTCAATTATCTCGTGACCATCGGCGGCGATGATACCGCATTCAGCGCAGCTGCTGTCTCATCGTATGCGAAAGAACATGGCGGTGCAATCAATGTCGTTCATGTGCCGAAGACGATTGACGACGACTTGCCGTTGCCCGAAGGCGTTCCGACATTTGGATTTGAGACAGCGCGCGAAATGGGGGCGAGAGAGGCGACGAATCTCGTCGAAGATGCGCGTACATCGAGAAACCGTTGGTATTTTGCCGTGGCAATGGGGCGCACGGCTGGCCATCTCGCATTGGGCATCGGCAGTGCAGCAGGTGCGGATGTGACCGTGATTCCAGAGGAGTTTGGCGCGCAGAAAATTTCGCTGCAGAGAGTCGTTGACATCATCACAGGCTCGATAATGAAGTCATACTTCAACGGCAAAGATCACGGCGTCGCTGTCATCGCTGAAGGCGTCATAGAGAAAATCGAGCAAGCAGACCTCGAAAAGCTCGGCAATGTTGAGCTCGACGAGCACGGCCATATACGTTACTCCGAGCTAGACTTTGGCAACATATTGAAAAAATCCGTGTCACGCGAGCTTAAAAAATATGGAAAGAAAATCACGATTGTCTCGAAGGACATCGGCTATGAGCTACGTTGCTCGTCGCCCATCTCGTATGACATCGAATATGCGAGGTCTCTCGGATGTGAGGCCGTCAATTTCTTGGCCGCAGGGAAATCTGGCGCGATGATTTCCATACAAAATGAATCATCGGAGCCGATGTATTTTGATGACATCAAGGACCCGAAGACGGGGAAGACAAAAGTGAGACGCGTCAATACAGCGTCGCTTCGCTACAAAGTTGCACGCGACTACATGACGCGCATCGAAAAGAGCGACCTCGACAACGCCTCGCTTGCAGAGACGTACGACATGACAATCGACGAGTTCAAGAAGCGCTTTGGCTATCTCTTTGAATAAAGTCGAATGATTAATGATGATTTCGAAATTAATTTCTTGAAATCGATTTAAGCTTATGATATAATGCCACATGGTGTTTAAAACACACGCGGGAGGATGGCTGTCCTGTACCTCTCTCGAGGCGGAAACAGACGATGAGTCCTGCGGAGGAAAAAACAGGAGGTGTATTTTCATGGCAATGATATCCATGAAGCAGTTACTCGAGGCAGGTGTCCATTTCGGACATCAGACAAGGCGTTGGAATCCGAAAATGGCGAAGTACATTTTCACGGAGCGCAACGGCATTTACATCATCGATCTTCAGAAGACGGTTCGCAAGGTTGATGAGGCGTACAATTTCCTGAGGGGAATTGCACAGGAAGGCAAGTCGGTCCTTTTCGTTGGCACGAAGAAGCAGGCTCAGGAGTCTGTTCGCGAGGAGGCAACGAAAGCTGGCCAGTTCTATGTCAATGAGCGTTGGCTCGGCGGCATGCTGACGAATTTCCAGACGATTCAGAAGCGTATTTTGAGGCTCAAAGAGCTCGAGCAGATGGAGCAGGATGGGACTTTCGACGTTCTCACGAAGAAGGAAGTTCAGGCACTTCGTCACGAGATGGAGAAGCTCGAGAAATATCTCGGCGGCATCAAGGAAATGAACAAGCTTCCAGGTGCTCTTTTCATCGTCGATCCGCGCAAGGAGCGCATCGCTGTGGCAGAGGCACGCAAGCTTCACATTCCAATAGTGGCTATTGTCGATACGAACTGCGATCCAGATGAGATTGATTATGTAATTCCAGGCAACGATGACGCAATTCGCGCTGTTCGTCTTCTTACCGGACGCATGGCGGATGCTGTTGCTGAGGGACGCCAGGGGCAGGATACTCCTGCTGAAGAGGAGACCGAAAAGGTTGCTGAGTAATACGGCTTTTTGAGTCAATTTACTATGAGTGAAATGAAAAGGGGTAGGGGAGATATCCCTTGCCCCTTTCTTTTATGAGATTTAATGTATTTATTTGGTATTTATTTGGTTTTTATTTCTAATAATTTGGATAATATAAAAATTTGAAAGAGGGAAAATACATGGCAAAGATTACCGCTGCAATGGTCAAAGAGCTCCGCGAGAAGACGGGCGCTGGCATGATGGACTGCAAAAAGGCACTGACAGAGACTGACGGAGATCAGCAGAAGGCAATAGATTATTTGAGAGAAAAAGGCATCTCCAAGGCTGAGAAGAAGGCTGGCCGTATTGCAGCAGAGGGTGCTGTCGGCGCGTATATCAATGATGATGCGACTGTCGGTGCTGTTGTTGAAATCAACTGCGAGACGGACTTCGTTGCAAATACCGATAATTTCCATGCGCTCGTGAACAAGATTGCAAAGCACATCGCTGACACGAATCCTGCTGACCTCGACGCGCTGAAGAACAGCGAGCTCGATGGCAAGAAGGTTTCTGATGTCGTCACCGAGGCGATTGCAAGCATCGGCGAGAAAGTCGACATCCGTCGCTTCGTCCGCTATGAGGCGCCGAACGGCAAAGTATTCAGCTACATCCACATGGGTGGAAAAATCGGCGTGCTCGTCGAACTTTCCGGCGGCAGCGATGAACTCGGCAAAGACATCGCAATGCAGATTGCTGCGTCGAACCCGACGTGCGTGGATCGTGCAAGCGTTGATCCTGCTGCTCTCAATCACGAGCGTGAAGTTCTCAGAAAGCAGGCACTCGAGGAAGGCAAGCCAGAGAAAATAGTTGACAAGATGGTCGAAGGCCGCATAAAGAAGTACTACAAAGAGGTCTGCCTGCTCGAGCAGCCATTTGTCAAGGACCCGGACAAGGACGTTCAGGCTGTGCTCGGCGATGTGAAGGCTGTGCGTTTCACCCGCTATCAGCTCGGCGAAGGCATCGAAAAGAAGCAGGAAGACTTTGCGGCTGAGGTCATGGCTCAGGTAAAATAAGCGGATTCGATTGGAGGGCTTATATTTGAGTACTGCAAATTATCATAGGGTAGTATTAAAATTAAGCGGTGAATCTCTTGCTGGAGACCAGGGATTTGGCATTAATCCCGTTGTCGTTGAAGACATCGCCATTCAGATAAAGAAAATACGTGAGCATAACATCGACTGCGCTGTCGTCGTCGGCGGCGGCAATATTTGGCGCGGCCTTGCTGGAAGCGCAAAGGGCATGGATCGCGCAACGGCTGACTACATGGGCATGCTCGCGACGGTCATGAATGCTCTCGCTGTGCAGGATGCCCTCGAAAAAATCCATGTTGCCTCGAGGGTGCAGAGCGCCATTGAGATGCGCGCTGTCGCTGAGCCGTATATCAGACGCAAGGCCATACGCCACATGGAGAAAGGTCGCGTCGTGATATTTGCGGCAGGCACGGGCAATCCGTATTTCTCGACTGATACGACGGCGGCATTGAGGGCAGCAGAGATTGAAGCGGATGTCATTCTCATGGGCAAGAAGAATACGGATGGCGTCTACGACTCTGATCCAAATAAGAATCCAAATGCGAAAATGTTTGACAAGCTCGAGTATATCGAAGTCCTGCAGCGTGGCCTTCAAGTAATGGACTCGACTGCGACGAGCCTGTGCATGGACAATAATATCCCGATTGTTGTTTTCAATATTGACCCACATGAAAATCTGGTCAGGGCAGCTCTCGGAGAAGAAATAGGCACAACAATAGGGGGGCGCAAAAAATGATCAAGGACATCAAGGAAAACCATGAAGACCGTATGAAAAAAACGATTGATGCGTTGAAGCGTGAGCTTGCATCTCTTCGTGCGGGGCGTGCCACGCCGGCACTTCTCGAAAAGGTGTCCGTTGATTATTACGGCACGCAGACGCCTGTCAATCAAGTGGCAAAAGTCTCCGTACCGGAACCGCGCATGATTGTCATCCAACCGTGGGAAAAGACGATGCTCAAGGAAATCGAAAAGGCTATCATGAAGTCTGACCTCGGGCTCACGCCGAACTCTGACGGCAATGCCATACGCCTCGCGATTCCTTCTCTGACGACTGAGCGTCGTGCTGAGCTCAAAAAAGGCGTCAACAAAAAAGCGGAGGAAGCAAAGGTCGCTCTGCGCAATATAAGGCGTGATGCCAACGATGCCATAAAGAAAATGGAGAAATCCAAAGAGGCAACGGAGGACGAAGCTAAAAAAGGTCAGGACGACATGCAGAAGATGACTGACAAATATGTCAAGATGGTTGACAGCATAAAGGACCTCAAGGAAAAGGAAATAATGGAAGTTTGATGATGCCGTCGACACCTGAGCATATCGATGTGACCTGCATGAAGCTAGATGAAGCGGCTTCATTGCTTGAATCCGAGAACGTAAAGTATAAGATTTCTAAAACGAGTCCACCTCGTCCGCTGCGACATCATTTTGCAGTTGACGATAGTTGCCTCTATGTTGTGAGGCAATCATTTGCAGAGGACGGTTTATGCCTGCTCACCGTGGCGGCAAAACAGGTTAAGCTTTTAAGCGACAACGCGAAAGGAGGCGGAGAACATGGCTTACAAAATCGGTGATGACTGCATCCAGTGCGGTTCATGCGCTGCAACATGCCCAGTAGGAGCTATCTCTGAGGGAGAGTCCCACTATGAGATCGATCCGGACAAGTGTGTTGAGTGCGGCGCCTGCGCAGCAGGTTGCCCGGTTTCCGCTATTGCGGCTCCTTGATTAGTGAAAACTTGAATGAGGAAGCCCCTCTTGAACAGATTTAAGAGGGGCTTATTTTTTTCATTGCAGGGGATTTACATTTATGTTTAAAAAAATATTAAACAATTTTCAGAAGGGCAATACCGCAAAGGATACGAACGATAACAAATTCGCTGATATTAAGATAGATGCTTCAAGGCTTCCACGCCATACGGCCATCATCATGGATGGCAATGGCAGATGGGCTGAGAGCCACGGCCTTATCCGTACTGCGGGACACACGCAGGGCGTACGTACATTGAAGGAGATACTGAAAATCGCCATTGATTTGCCTCTTCCCGTGCTGACAGTTTTTGCCTTTTCTACAGAAAATTGGAAAAGACCTCACGCCGAGGTTGATTTCCTTATGCACCTTTTTTCTGATTATTTGGCTGAGGAAATAAACGAAATCGATGAGAAAAACGTAAAGCTTCATTTTCTTGGTCGCATAGATGAGCTGTCGCCGGCACTGCGCAATCAAGCGCGGGATGCTGAGAAGCAGACAATGAACAACACAGGACTCATATTTAATGTTGCAATGAATTATGGCGGGCAGGATGAAATAACGAGGGCGGTACAAAAGATAGCGGCCAAAATCGAATCGGGCGAAATAAAATCGACAGAAATCGATTCTTCTTATATTGAAAATAATCTTGATACGGCGGGGCTGCCTCCAGTGGATTTGCTCATCCGTACGAGTGGAGACTTTAGAATAAGCAATTTTCTTCTGTGGCAGGCCGCTTATGCGGAATTTTGGTTTACGGACGTGAACTGGCCGGAATTCACGCCGGAGGTTTTCATGAAGGCAATCTCCGACTACGGCAAAAGGGATCGCCGCTTTGGCGGACTGACAGACAAAAAGTGAGGTGTTGAAGATGAAAACACGCATCATTACGGGCGTCATTGGCATTGCAGTTGCGGCTTTTGTGATACAGACAGGCGGATTGCTTTTCGCCGTCGCTGTATTGGCGTTGATGCTCATCGGATGGCATGAATACGCAAAAGCGTTTAAAGCTCACGGTGAGTTGCTCGCTTATTTTACGGGCATGCTCGTACTGCTTTTGATGTGGGGCAGCGCATTTTACAGGAAACCAGAAATTTTCATTTTCGTCTCGCTTTTAGGCACTTTCGCTGTATTCACGCAGTCCGTTTTATGCCACAGAACATTCACCGTGATTGAGGCTTGTGAGTCCATAGCCGGCATCGTATACGTTGGATTCGCGTTTTCTCATCTCGTTCTCCTTCGCTTTTTCGGAAGTGGCGAGGAACTTGATACATTTTTCGGTTCACTCGACACGGGCTGCGCATTGATATGGATAGCGCTCATCGGAACGTGGGCGAGCGACACATTTGCATATTTCAGCGGTTCCGCCTTTGGAAAGAACAAACTGTGCGAGGCCATCAGTCCCAAAAAAACGATAGAGGGATTTATCGGCGGCGTCATCGGCACGATGATTTCTGTTGCCATAGTCGGCCATCTCTTTTCATTTGCCGTCATTCCGATGCTCGGACTCGGTTTTTTGATTGCGCTCGTTGCCACGATGGGCGATCTCGTTGAGTCGGCCATAAAAAGATATACGGGCATAAAGGATTCTGGCAACATCATTCCAGGCCACGGCGGCGTGCTCGACCGTTTCGACAGCGTCATGTTCTCCGTGCCGTTTGTCTACTACTTTACGTTGTTTGTCAGATATTTTGATATCTTATAGAGGTAATGCATCATGAAAACGCTTTCCATACTGGGCTCGACAGGCTCCATCGGCACACAGACGCTTGATGTCGTCAGAGAGCATCCAGCCATGTTCAATATCGTAGCTTTGGCTGCCAATACAAATGATAATAAGCTCGAGGAACAAATAAACGAATTTCATCCAGAGCTCGCCGTGCTCTATGATGAAGCATCTGCCAAAAGGCTTGCCGCGCGCTATCATGGCAAGACAAAGATAATGTGCGGACATGATGGACTCATAGCGGCGGCAACAATCGACGCTGCTGACACCGTCGTGACATCGCTCATGGGCTTCGTCGGACTTGCACCGACGCTCGCGGCACTCGACGCAAAAAAGAATATTGCGCTCGCGAACAAGGAAACGCTGGTAGTTGCGGGCGAAATCGTGATGCGAAAGGCGAAGGAAAATCACGTATCCATATTGCCTGTCGACAGCGAGCACTGCGCCATATTCCAATGCCTGCAAGGCGAAAAGCGTGAGTGGGTGGAGCATCTGATACTCACGGCATCCGGTGGTCCATTCAGAGGGAAAAAAACAGACGAGCTCAAAAATGTGTCGATAAAGGATTGCCTCAATCATCCGACGTGGTCGATGGGCAAGAAAATCACCGTCGATTCGGCAACGCTCGTCAATAAGGGATTGGAAGTCATAGAGGCGCATTTCCTCTATGATATGCCATACGAGAAAATAAAAGTTGTCGTTCATCCGCAGAGCATCGTTCATTCCATGATACAGTTTTACGATGGCGCTGTAATGGCTCAGCTTGGCGTGCCGGACATGAGGCTTCCGATTCAGTATGCTTTGACGTACCCTGAGCGTATGCCATCTTCGTTTGACAGAGTTGATTTCTACACGCTTGGAAGCATGACATTTGAAAAGCCCGACACCGAGACATTTCGTGGCCTAAAAATCGCATACGATGCCGCGAAGGCAGGCGGCACGATGCCCTGCGTCATGAACGGCGCGAATGAGGCGGCCGTTGGCGCATTTCTCGATGGCAAAATTGGTTTCCTTGATATATACGAAATCATCGAGAGGGCACTCGACGCAAGAGAAAACAAACTCAATCCGACATTTGAAACGCTCGTTGAAGAAGACAAATGGGCGCGCGGCTACGTTCATGAAATTTTAAGGATGAAATGATTTAATCGTTGTAGTTGAGCGTTAAAAGGAGGTCATCATATTGCTTACAACTGTTTTGGCTTCTATTTTGGTCTTCGCCTTCTTGGTGCTGATTCACGAATTTGGTCATTTCATTCTCGCAAAATCGACGGGAATGCGCGTCGATGAATTTGCAATCGGCTTCGGTCCTAGACTCGTGAGCTACAAATACGGCGAGACCGTATACTCCATCCGCATCGTCCCATTGGGTGGCTTCAACGATATTGCGGGAATGGACCCAGAGGAAAATGACGCAGGGGACAGAGGCTACTGCGAGAAGCCATTGCTGAGCCGCATCGTCGTCATATTGGCAGGGCCGTTCATGAATTTGCTTTTGCCTGTTTTCATATTTTTTATGTTGTTCATGTGCGTCGGCATCAGCACGCCGTCGACATTGCCGGAGATAGGCGATGTCATGCCGGACAAGCCAGCGGCGGTGGCGGGACTTCAAAGCGGCGATGTCATCGACAGAATCAACGGCATCGACGTAAAGACATGGAACGATTTGACGGATATCATAGTGGCAGAGGGGAATACGCCGATGAATGTGGAATATCATCGCGGCGATGAACACCTTTCTACCACGCTTGTACCTGCCTACGACAAAAGCGCGCAAAAGCCGATGATAGGCATCACGAATGCCACCGAACTGAGACAGCCAGGACTAATCGAGGCAATCGGCTATGCTTTTTACAAAACGGGATTTGTCATATACAAAATGCTTGAGGGTCTTGTATTGATATTCAATGGAAGCGCCGCCGCAGATTTAGCGGGACCTCTCGGCGTCGTCAAAATGACAGGCGAGGTAGCAAAGTTTGGCTTTGCGGCATTGATGAATTTCGCGGCATTTCTGAGCCTCAATCTCGGCATCGTCAATCTTTTGCCGATACCCGCGCTTGACGGTGGTCACTTTGCTACACTTCTTCTCGAGGGGCTGCGTGGGAAGCCGCTGTCGCCGAAGGCATTCCGCTATACGCAGATGGTTGGCATATCGCTTTTGGTGCTGATAATGCTGTTCGCGACAAAAAATGACATAATGCGCATATTCTTTGGAAGCTGATGATATGATGGAAAATCGAAGAAAAACATTGCAGGTTCATGTTGGCAACATTGCCATAGGCGGAGACGCGCCCGTAGCCGTACAGTCCATGACGAATACGAAAACGACAGATACCGCGTCGACACTCGCTCAGATAAAAGCACTAGCTGATGCGGGCTGCGATATTGTGAGGCTAGCGGTGCCAGACATGGATGCCGCAAAAAATCTGAAAAACATAATTAAAAATTCGCCTGTGCCGCTGGTCGCGGATATTCATTTCGATTATAGGCTTGCGTTGGAGGCTATTCACCAAGGTATATCGGCGCTGAGGCTCAATCCAGGCAATATAGGCGGAGAAGAAAACGTCAAAGCTGTCGTCGATGAAGCGAAAAAAGTGGGTATACCGATACGCATAGGCGTAAATGCGGGTTCGCTCGACAAAAAAATACTCGAAAAAAATGGCGGCGTGACGGCAGAAGGACTCGTGGAGTCCGCAATGCAGCATGTGAGAATACTCGAAAAGCAGGATTTCCACGACATTGTCATTTCGCTCAAGGCGCATGATGTGCCGATGACACTTAAAGCATATCGCCTCATGAGCAAGACCGTGGATTATCCGCTACACCTCGGCATAACGGAGGCGGGGACGCCGCACAGCGGTATCATTAAGTCAGCCGTTGGCATTGGTGCGCTCCTCGCGGAAGGCATCGGAGATACGATCAGAATTTCACTGACGGGCGATCCTGTCATTGAAGTAAAGATCGCAAACGAGATACTGAAATCGCTAGGGATGAAGGAATATGGGCCAACGCTCATTTCGTGCCCAACTTGCGGGAGAACAAATATCGATTTGCCGGCAATCGCGTCAGAAGTAGAAAAAAGACTCGACGGCATCACGAAACCCATCACGGTCGCGGTAATGGGATGCGTCGTCAACGGCCCAGGCGAAGCGCGCGAGGCAGATGTTGGCATTGCCGGCGGAAAAAATGAGGGACTTGTCTTCAGAAAAGGCGAGATTATCCGCAAAGTCCCAGAATCAGAGCTTGTCAATGAGTTGTTCAAGGAAATAGATGATATTCTTGCAGAATAAAAGCTAAATAAAGCAAAAAGCTAAAATGGGAGGAATTGATTTTGCGTACTACACAGCTTTATGCACCAACACTCAGGGAGACACCGGCGGAGGCGGAGGTCGTAAGCCAAAAGCTCATGCTGCGCGCCGGCATGATAAGGAAGGCGGCAGGTGGTGTCTATACATATTTGCCGCTCGCATGGAGGACGCTCAGAAAAATCGAGCAAATCGTCCGTGAGGAGATGGACGCGGCAGGCGGTCAGGAAATACTCATGCCGATACTTCAGCCATCGGAGATATGGAAAGAGACAGGCCGCTGGGCCGTATACGGCGAAGAGATGTTCCGACTCAATGACCGCCATGAGCGTGAGTTTTGCCTTGGTCCAACGCATGAGGAAATGGTCACAGCGCTCGTCCGTGATGAGGTCAGGTCATATAAGCAGCTGCCATTGATGCTTTATCAGATTCAGAACAAATATCGCGACGAAATCCGCCCACGTTTTGGCCTCATGCGCGGCCGTGAGTTCATAATGAAGGATTTGTACTCATTTGACAAAGATGAGGCTGGACTCGAAGTATCGTATAAAAAAATGTTCGATGCCTATACGCGTGTTTTCACTCGCTGTGGGCTGAAATTCCGCCCAGTCGAGGCCGACAATGGCGCCATAGGTGGTGCACATTCGCATGAGTTCACTGTGCTCGCGGACTCTGGCGAGTCGAATATCGTTTATTGCACGAAGTGCGACTATGCGGCAAGCGACGAGAAAGCAGAGCTTAAAACCATTGTGGCAGAGAAAGAGGAGCCATTGGAACTCGAGAAAGTTTCGACGCCAGGCACAAAAACGATAGAGCTGGTTGCTGATTATTTGAAGGTGTCTGTTGAGAAGACGATAAAGGCTGTTGCATTCCAAAATGAGAAAGATGAACTCGTATTGGCGTTTATGCGCGGCGACCATGATGTGAATGAAGTAAAGCTGCAGAATGCCGTGGGAGCGATTGCGCTGCGCATGGCTGATGAAGAAGCCATCACTGCCGCGGGCGGGCAGCCGGGCTTCATGAGTCCGATTGGCATCAAAAAAGGCACAAAGATTGTCGTGGACGCCACAGTCATGGATATGTACAACGCAGTCGCGGGCGCTAACGAAAAAGATATGCACTTCATCCACGTCAATCCAAAGCGTGATTTCAAAGACGTGATGGTCTGCGACATCAGACTCGTCAAAGATGGAGATCCGTGCCCTCATTGCGGGGCGCCGCTGAAAATGACGCGCGGCATAGAAGCTGGGCAGGTCTTCACGCTGGGCACGAAGTACAGCAAACCGCTCGGCGCGACATTCCTTGATGAAAATGGCAAAGAAAAACCACTCGTGATGGGCTCATACGGCATCGGTGTCAGCCGCACGATGGCTGCCGCGATAGAGCAGAACAACGACAAGGACGGCATCATCTGGCCACGTGCCATCGCGCCGTACGAGGTAATCGTCGTGCCAGTCAATGCAAAAGTAAAAGAACAGCTCGACATGGCAGAAAAAGTATATGAGACTCTGAAGAAGGAGCACATCGACGTCGTGCTCGATGACAGAAAAGAACGCGCTGGTGTCAAATTCAAAGATGCTGACTTGATTGGCTATCCACTTAGGATAACGATTGGCCCAAAAACACTCGAGAGCGGCATAATTGAAGCAAAAATCCGCCGCACGGGTGAAGTCAAAAATTTGACAAAAGAAAATTACGTGGAAGGCGTAAAAGAAATACTCGATACGCTCTAAAAATGGGATAAACATAACTTCCGATAATTTATACTTATCGGAAGTTATGTTTATGTTTAGCTATATGGAGAGATACGACATTATTTTTGAAGCCATTTTTTCAAAAGATATTTTTTATTTTGAAGGATTTTTCAGTTATCTATCGAATAATATATATAGTGAGATGTGTAAATATTTTGCTATGTTTTTATTCTTAGTGAGGAGGTTTTATGTATGGCGGATGATTCAAAGGTATTGAACAAGAAGGATGCGCTGGGTGTTGTGCGCATTGCTGATGAAGTTGTGAGCATCATTGCTGGGCTTGCCGCGACGGAGGTCAATGGCATTGAGGCAATGAGTGGCGGACTGGCTGGCGGCATCGCAGAAATTCTTGGCAAGAAGAATTTTGCTAAAGGTGTCAAGGTCGAGGTCGGCGAGAAGGAAGCAGCCGTTGATTTGTTTGTTATCGTGAAATACGGTGTTCGCATTCCAGATGTCGCGCTGGCTGTGCAGGAAAATGTCAAACAGGCCATCGAGACGATGACGGGTCTCTCTGTTGTCGAGGTCAATGTCCATATTCAAGGCGTTGGTTTCCCAGAGGAAGAAAAGGAAGAGGAAGACAACACGACGCGCGTTCGTTAAAATTTAAAAATGGCATATAAAAACCCGCTTGCAAATCAGCAAGCGGGTTTTTGTGTCGATAAATTTATATTATTTTAGTAACACCTTATGAGAAAGGTTTATGCGTCCTTGGCGATCAATCTCTGTCACTTTGACATCGATCTCATCACCAACGTGAACAACGTCCTCTACCCTCTCGACACGTTTCTTCGAGAGCTGAGAAATGTGGCAGAGTCCTTCTTTTCCAGGCAACACCTCTACGAAGGCACCAAATCCCATGAGGCGTGTTACCTTGCCTCTGTACACGGCACCAACCTCAACATCACGTGTGAGATCCTCGATGATAGCAACGGCCTTCTTGGCGTTATCGACATTCACGGATGATATTAAAACAGTTCCATCTTCCTGAACATCAATCTGAGTATCAGTGTCCTCAACAATCTTTTTGATTGTACGACCGCCCGGTCCGATGATGTTGCGAATCTTGTCGACATCAACATGAAGTGTCGTGACACGCGGTGCATACGGCGAAAGCTCTTCTGCAGGATGGTCGATGCACTCCATCATTTTGCCCATGATAAACTCTCTGCCCTTTTTGGCCTGTGCCAATGCTGCAGAAAGAATTTCGCGGGTGATGCCAGAAATCTTAATATCCATCTGGATGGCCGTGATGCCCTTCTCTGTGCCGGCGACTTTGAAATCCATGTCGCCCAAAGCATCTTCCATCCCCTGAATATCTGTCAAAATCGTGAATTTGTCTGCGTCTTTGACGAGACCCATCGCAACGCCTGCGACTGGCCTCTTTATGGGCACGCCGGCATTCATCAGCGAAAGCGTGCTGCCGCATACGCTGCCCATCGAGCTTGAGCCGTTCGACTCCAACACCTCTGAAACGAGTCTCAGCGTGTATGGGAATTCTTCCTCAGACGGAATGACTGGGAGAAGTGCCCTTTCAGCCAATGCGCCGTGGCCGATTTCGCGTCTTCCTGGTCCACGTGCAGGGCGCGCCTCGCCGACACTGTAGCCAGGGAAATTGTACTGATGAATATAGCGCTTCGTCTTCTCCGTGCCCAGTCCATCTATTATTTGCTCGTCTGCCAGAGAGCCGAGCGTGGTGACCGTGAGTATCTGTGTCTGTCCGCGCGTGAACAGGCCAGAGCCATGCGTACGCGGAAGAACGCCGACCTCGCAGCTGACGGGACGAACCTCATCAAGCGCACGGCCATCTGGTCTGATTTTCTCATGCGTTATCATGTGGCGCACGATTTCTTTCTCGAGATCGTGCAGTATCCCTGCGATTTCCTTTGAGTTTTCTGGCCAATCGACGAGGAAATGCTCCATCGTCTCAGCGCTTATATTTGCAATATTTTCATCGCGCTGCAGCTTGTCGGGATTGCGCACAGCTTCATTGAGACGCTCCCCAGCGTATTCGCGAATACCATCTTCCAGTTCCTTTGGAACCTCAAACAGCGGCATCTCACGTTTTGGCTTGCCACATTCGTTTATGATTTCTTGCTGGAACTCGACAATCTTCTTTATCTCAGCATGGCCAAACAGTATTGCCTCGAGCACGACGTCTTCTGGAAGCTCATTGGCGCCTGCCTCGACCATCATCACAGCATCATGGGAACCTGCAATGGTGAGATTGAGATCTGATTTTTCACGCTGCTCCACTGTCGGATTGATGACGAACTCTCCATCCACCCTGCCGACGCGGACGCCCGCGATAGGTCCACCGAACGGTATATCAGAAACACAAAGCGCGCAGGACGCACCAATCATTGCGGCAATTTCCGGCGCATTGTCCTGTTCGACGGACAGAACCGTTGCAATAACATTGACATCGTTACGAAATCCCTTTGGGAAAAGCGGACGAATTGGACGGTCAATGAGTCTTGCGCAAAGAATCGCTGAATTGCCAGGGCGCCCTTCCCTCTTTATGAATCCGCCTGGTATTTTGCCGACGGCATACATCTTTTCTTCGTAATCAACTGTCAGCGGGAAAAAGTCAACGCCTTCGCGCGGCGCAGTCGAGGCCGTAGCGGCTACTAGCACTACCGTGTCTCCATAGCGCACGAGGACTGCTCCATTAGCTTGTTTTGCCATTTTTCCGTTCTCGATGATAAGAGGCCTTCCGCCGACTTCCATCTTGAAGCTATGCATGTTTTTACCTCCTGTTTTGATTTTGTGGATATTTTCATTTCATGTCAGTAATCGTGTAACGCACAAATATTTATAGATACAAAAAAAGCAGGGACTCCCCCGCTTTTTTTATTATTATTTGCGCAACTGAAGCTTGGTGATGATGGAGCGATAACGCTCGATATCCTTTTTGTACAGGTAGCTGAGAAGGCGGCGACGATGACCAACCATCTTCAGAAGGCCACGACGTGAATGATGATCCTTCTTGTGCTCCTTGAGGTGCTCTGTCAGATAATTGATGCGAGCCGTCAGAACTGCAACCTGAACCTCCGGTGAGCCCGTGTCACCCTCGTGCACTGCATACTTTTTGATGATCTCTGTTTTTTCTTCTTGTGATAACATTCTTTATCCTCCTATGATCTTGGGAAACGCTGATTAATTGAAGCAGGAGTATTGACGAGAGATTTTTTCGTATAGCAAGAAGATGCGAAGAAGCGTAGTGGTGCTACGCTGATGAGCATCGACGCAGATATGCGGAAAAAAATCCGTCAAGACGACTGCTGAAATAATCAGTGTTTCCTTATAATTCAAACCTCTAAGATGACGTCAGAGATAAACTCGTGCATCTGAGAAGCCGAAACACAACATTTATTATACCGTAGAAATAAGCAAAAGTAAATAAATTTACTAGAAATAAAATACATCCTAGCTCATTTTTTTACAAAACAAGAGATTATATTTATTGTATCGATTAATTATGCTTATTTATCACACAGATTTGCCCATTTCATAAGCTTCGTCGAGCTTTTTGCTGCCTTTTATGGCGCCTGCACCATCGACGCCGCCCGCGAATATTGTTCCCTTCATTTCGACGCCGTCAAAGCAGTCTATCCAGCCTTGAAGCCCTGCCGTGGCACGCTCTGGTGTATAGTCACCCGCATCGGCGGCTGTCGTGAGAAGATACACCTCACGGAAACGATATTTCTTTGGGAACATCGGGTTGAGGCGGTCGATGAGCGTCTTCATCTGCCCGCTCATCTCATAATAGTATATCGGCGTCGCGAACACGACAACGTCAGCATTCAGCACGACAGGCTCTATGGCGACGGCATCGTCGTTTATGACACAATGCCCGATTTTCTGACATGCGAGGCAACCCGTGCAGAAAGCGATTTTTTTGCCGACAAGGCTGATTTCCTCGACATCATTGCCTGCGTCGCGCGCGCCCTCGGCAAATTTTTTTGCGAGCTCCGCAGAGTTTGAATTTCTTCTGAGACTCGTCGATATGACGACAACTTTTTTGCTCATAATAGCTGCTCCTTATATATATATTACTCAAACTTCGCATATGCAAAACACCTGTGAAGCCCTGTAAAATACACATTTCTAGCCAAAATAAAATAGCATGAACCACGCC
>OMWN01000068.1 GCA_900314765.1 uncultured Selenomonadales bacterium
TCAAAAGGTTTTATTAAGTGCGCACTTTTTCTCGATTTTTGTTGGTTTCTATCTCTTGAAAGGTCTTGACATATTACCAGATTGCTTTTCATTGATAACTCTATATGAATACGCCACGACGATTTCCTTTTGCAAAATCTCCATCGCGTTGTCCACTCAATATTATGTCACATGCCTTTTTGCTTCTGAACGAGGTCGGTTCTGAGCTTTGCAGCCTCGCCAAGGTACACATGGCGTATCTCCTGCGGCGATTTCTCCGTCTCGACGAGAAGCAGCGCACGAATGCAATGCGGCAGGCTGTCCTTCACGGCAATCTGGCGCGTGTCGAAAAGCGGCACGAGGTCAAACCCCGGTATCTGCCGCGCGCCGAACGCTGGGAAAGCCGCCGTGATATCCTCCGTGGCGCTCAGTATGCATGCGCCGATGTCGTCAGGCACCACTCCATTGTGGCGGCACATCTCTGTGACCATCCATCTGACAGCCGAGACGATTTCCACCTCTGTATCATTTTTTATCGTGATAGCTCCACGGATTCCACGCATCATTGTGCTTTCCCCCTATTTGCCTCGTATTATATCCACCAAAAGCCGCCCGCACAGTACGAGCGCCGCCAAATACCCCAAAAGCCCGACGAGCGGCATCTCCATTATGCGCGGCGTCATCTGCGTCGTGCAGATGACACTCGACGCCAAAAGCAGCGCCGACGAGATGAGCCCGAGTATGAGCTTGTTGACCATCGTGTCAATGCGCCTTATCGGCTCCTCGGAGCCCGTGATGTCGAGATTGACCTTCGTCTGGCCGCTCATCGTCATCTTGAGAATGTCGGAGATTTGCTCCGGCAGTTGCATCGTCTTTTTGAGAATAACATATCCATCGCGCTTGAATTTGTCAAGCTCCGCCCGCCAATTAAAATTCTTTCTGAAATTCATTTGCAGGCTCACGGCAAAAATCTCGACAAAGCTCACATCTGGACAGCAACGACGCATGACGCCCTCTATCGTGAGCACGCCGCGCGCGAACATCGAAAGCCCCGGCCCGATGCCAATCTGGTGCGTCCTGAGCACGTTCATGATTTGGTGCGTGAGCTCGCCCATCTGAAGCGACTTGAAATCGAGATCGCCATACTTATTGATGAGCACGTCGATGTCCTCATAGAGGCGCGTGTGGTCGACGCGCCCTTTCGGCAGACCGAGCGCGAGCACAGCGCTTTTCATCTCGTATGCGTCGTGGTCCGCGAGCGCGAGCATCGCCTTCCTCAGCGCATTCCTGTCGTGCGTTGACATGCGCCCAATCATGCCGAGGTCGAGCCAGACGATTTTGCCGTTCCTCACGCGGATATTTCCGAGGTGCGGGTCAGCATGAAAATAACCGTCCTCGACAATCTGCTTGACGTAGTTTTCGCCAAGCCTGCGCCCGAGCTGATCCGCATCATAGCCTTTCGCCCTGAGACCCTTGAAATCGTCAAAGCGCAGGCCGTCTATGTACTCCATCACGAGTATCCTCGGCGTCGTCAGCCGATGATTGACGCGCGGGCACTCGATGTATCGCTCGCTCGCATTGAGCTGGCGAAACTCATCCATGTGCCCTGCCTCCATCATGAAGTCCATTTCCTGCTTCGCGATGGTCCACATCTCATCGAGCACCATGTCAAAATCAATGACGCCCTTCGTCCCGCCGACGACATTTAAGAGCGCCGCCGCGCGCTTCAAAAGCACGATGTCCTTTGACATCACATCGTATATGCCGGGCCGCTGCACCTTTATGACGACGTCGTCACCATTGATGAGCGTCGCGCGATGCACCTGCGCTATTGACGCGGAGCCCAGCGCATGCTCGTCGATGGACGCGAAAATCTTTTGCCACGGTGAGCCATACTCCTGCTCGATGACACGCTGCACCACGTCAAACGTCATGGGCTTCACATCTGTCTGCAGCTTCGTGAGCTCATCGCAATATTCGCTCGGCAAGAAATCGGGGCGCATGCTCATGATTTGCCCGAGCTTCACGAATGTCGGCCCGAGGTCCTCGATGATCAGCCGAATTTTCTCCGGCGTGATGCCGTGCATGAGGTCATGGCGCCGCAGCACGCCGACCATCTCGCGCAGCCTTTTCGTCGATGTATTCAGCCCTTCGCTGTCTTTTTTTATTTTCAAGGAATCGAGCATAAAATCATCCCTTAAGGAAATGCTGATTAGTTGATTAGTTGAAGTCAGTATTTCCTTCAAAAAACGTCACCATCACTGCTCAGCCAATATCTGCCTGAACATTTCCATGATGCTCTGGCCGTACGTGTAGCCCGGCACTGCCCAGCGGCCATTGAGGTCAGTCCACGTGCCCAGCGTATTGCTCCCGTATATGTCTCGCACGAGCGTGTAGCGTGGGTCCACGATTTCCTCAGACGGCTTCCTCGTGGACGCATACGCCATGAGGTGCTGTATGTGCGCCCTGACGCCGAGCTGCGCCGATGGGAAATATACGCCCTTCACCGTCGCGCTCGTCGTGCCGAGTCCGCAATAATTATTTTGGTCTGGCGTCACCGTGCCGCCATAGCGGAAAAATCCCGTTTCCTTCAGCGCCTGCGCGAACGCCACGTCCGGCCTCACGCCTTCGCGCTCGCCTTCCTCATAGTAGTATGCCACGAGGTCTTCGGGCGACACCGAGATATTCGGGTGCGGATTGACGCTCAAAAGATAATGAACGCACTGCTTCTGCGTCGCCATTGGATAGCCCATGATATTATTGTCCGTGAGGTCAACGGGCACCATCGTGCCATTGTCGTACGACGGATGCGTCCTGTTCAACTCTGGATGAAGTATCGCGTTTATGCGGTCCTTTATATTGGTAGACTCTTTTGCGTCCGTCGCCTCCGCGTCCGTTGAGCGCGTCTCGTAGTGGTCATAGTCCTTGCCATGATGACGCTTTCCATCGTGGTGGTCGTTGTCGTCGTGGTTCGGGTTGTGCGCGCCGCCGTGCTCGCTGTCCATCACGACACGCGTCGATGATTTCGTGTCGTGAACGCGCTGCGCCGACGCAATCGGCATCGACGACGCAAACAAAAACGCGCACGCCGCCACTATTAAAGTACCTTTTTTAGAAAAAGAAGTCGTCAAAGCATGTCACCTCAAAATTGTTGCCAACTGATTATTCCCATTATTAATTTCCATTATTATCTAATCCATATTATCTTATCAAAAATCATATACGCATGTCAAAAAAATTACCATCAATTCACGCAGTCATGCGCGGTTAAAAGAGCCAATGGATGAGCCACAGCGCCGCAAAAATCATCGTCAGCGGCGTCAAGTCACTGCGCTTTCCCGCCGCGAGCTTCAAAATCACGAACATGATGATGCCAATGCCGAGCCCATCAGAGAGGCTGAACGTAAACGGTATCGCGACCATCGTGATGAACGCGGGCAGCGACTCCGTGAGATTGCCGTGCTTCATTAAAGATGGCGACAGCGCAAATGAAGCGCCATTCATGAAAATCATCGCGCCCGTCACAACGAGCGGCGCCGCGACGATGGCGGGCATCTCGGCTATCGCCTGAGCCGTCGGCGCACAAAAGAGCAACGCGAGAAAGAGCAGCGACACGATTGTCACGATACGACGACGACCGCTCGCCCCCACAGCGACAAGCGAGCCCCATGATGGCGCGAACGCACCCGCGCCGAGAAGCGCACTGACGATGCCCGCGCCTGCGCTCGCCTTGAGCGATTTTTCTGCATTGATTGATGTGACTGATTCGTCATCGCGCGCCTTATCGTGAGAAATATTTTTTATTGTCTCGACCATGCCCATCGACTCAAAGCTCATGACGAGGAACACCGTCAAGAGCGTCGTCAGATATTCGCTGATGGCGCCCATGTCGCCTTGCGTCAATGCGTCCGCGATAAAACCAAAGCTCACGTGAAGCGCGACTTCGTCGAAACGCTCTGGCAACATGAACGGCGCTTTTGGAAATGCGAATGAACCCTCTATGAGCGAGAGCACCAAAGTCACCGCCATGCCGATGATGAACGCACCACGCACGCGGCGCACGATGAGCACCATCGTCAGCGCAATGCCCACGACCGACAGATACGCCATTGGGTCGGCGAAACTACCAAGCGTCACAAGCGTCACGGGCGACGTCATGATGATATGGCCTTCGATGAGTCCGTAGACAGCGATGAGGATGCCGAGCCCTGCCATGAGTCCTGCGCGTATCGACTGCGGCAGAGACTTAAGCAGCTTTTCACGCAACGAGGACATCATCATCGCTACGAATATGACAGAGCTGACGAGCATGATGCCGAGCGCGTCGCCCCACATCATGCCACGCGAGATGACGACGAGATAAGCGATGTACGCATTGAGCCCCACGGCCGGCGCCATGATGAGCGGAGTGCGCGTGACGATGCTCGCGGCGATGGTCGTGAGCATGATTGAGACGATTGTCACCGTGTACACACCGGAGAACGGCATGCCCGCGCGACTGTACATCAGCGGTACCATCACTGCGGTGAACAGCGTGCATCCAAAAGCGGCAATGGCTGCCGATACATCCGCGAGCGATATTTTGCCTTTTTCCAAATGCTCATCCCCTGTCATCATGCTTCATTTAATTTCATTCTATCACGCACAATAATACGTGCCAACAAATTTTCAAGGAGACGCTGATTAATTGAAGCATAGTTAACCAATTTCTTAAAACAGGTTGACGTTTCGTGTTCATTCGTCTATAATGTGAAAAGTGATTTCATACAAAATAAATATAGGAAACACTGATTATTTCAGCAGTCGTCTTGACGGATCTTTTTCCGCATATCATCGTCGATGCTCATCAGCGTAGCACCACTACGCTTCTTCGCATCTCCTTGCCATGCGAAAAAATCTCTCGCCAATACTCCTACTTCAATTAATCAGCGTTTCCTATAAATCTGAAATGAGGCTTTATAATGAGTGAATCAGTTGCAGAGCTTGCACAGAAAATTATCAATGGTCATCGCATCAAGCGCGGCGACGACCTTTCCATTTTCCTTGACGCTGACCTCGAGGAGCTCGAGCGCGGCGCTGGCGCCATACAGAAGCGCTTCCGTCGCAACCATGTCGACCTCTGCTCCATCATAAACGGCAGGAGCGGCCGTTGCCCCGAGGACTGCAAATACTGCGCTCAGTCCGCACACAACCACACGGGCATCGACGAGTACGGCTTCCTTCCAAAAGAGGAAATCTACGTAGCTGCGAAAAAGAATCAGGAGGCGGGTCTCAATCGCTTCGCGATTGTCACGGCAGGTCGCGCGCTCACTGGCAAAGAATTCGATGAAGCCATCGCCGCATTCAAAATGATGAAGAAAGATCTCACGATTGAACTGTGCGCATCGATGGGCTTCCTCACGCAGGAGCAGTTCCATCGTCTTCATGAGGCGGGCGTCACGAGCTATCATCACAACATCGAGACATCGAAGCGTTTCTTCCCACACATCTGCACGACGCACACGTATGAAGACAAAATTCGCACGATAAAAATCGCGCAGAAGGAAGGCTTTTGCGTCTGCTCCGGCGGCATCATCGGCATGGGCGAGAACTGGGATGACCGTCTCGACATGGCGATAAGCCTCGCAGAGCTCGGCATAGAGTCCATCCCTATCAACGTGCTCATGCCGATAAAAGGCACGGCGCTCCAGGATCGTCCGCAACTCGACGGCAAGGACGCGATGCGCACGATAGCATTCTTCCGCTATATCAATCCAGAGGCGAATATCCGTCTCGCTGCCGGTCGCAAAGTTCTCCCGGGCAATGGCGAGAAAGCGTTCCTCTCCGGCGCGTCGGCCTCCATCAGCGGCGACATGCTGACGACGAGCGGCACGACGATAAAAGGCGACCTCGAGATGCTCGACCGCCTCGGACTCGAGAACAAAGGCGCAAACGATTGGGACGATGACGAGCCTGTCGCCGAAGCAAAAGAAGCATAAACTCACATTTCGATAGATAACCTCCATACACGAAAACGCTCAACCATTCGATTGAGCGTTTTTTGCTGTATATTTTTAGTTTCAATTCTGCTTAAAAATTTTTCGTGACGTCGTCCCGATTGTCTCATTATCGAATGTGATTTCTCTTAAGCGCGCATCACATCACCTATATTCTCTTTTGAAAAATAATTTTTTCATATTTTATACATTTTTTACAAATTCTTGCAGGAATTATTTAGACCATTGTCGAATTGTATAGGGTAC
This sequence comes from uncultured Selenomonadales bacterium, assembly GCA_900314765.1. GTDB lineage: Bacteria > Bacillota > Negativicutes > Selenomonadales > Selenomonadaceae > RUG024. The sequence continues at coordinate 6,222 of OMWN01000068.1, forward strand.
AGTAAAATGAACGAAGTGTATTCTGATGATTTCACCAAAATGCACATCATGCGCTCGAATTACAAACAATAAAAAAGAAAGGTGATAAAAGTGATAAACACGGATGTATTGCATGACAAAAGCATAGTCGGCTCACCCATCGTGCATCTTTCGTCCATGACGATAATGCTGTATGTTTTCTGGCTCTTGCTGTCCGGCAATACACAGCCAAAGTTTCTCATCTATGGGGCTATCACGTCCATCATCGCATCTTGGGTGTGCTACCCCCTGCTCCTCATCCCCAATTTCGACGGGACGAAAAAATATTTTGTCTTCGGCATCAATCCATTCAAAGTCGTCTACTATTTCTTCTGGCTCATGTGGCAGCTCATACTCGCGAACATCGATGTCATCAAGGCAACGGTTCGTCACGAGCTCGACATCAATCCCTGCGTCGTGAAGTTTCGCTATCGCATCGACAACCCGATGGGGACTGTCATCCTCGCGAACTCCATCACGCTCACGCCGGGCACGGTCACGATGAACGTCACTCCCGATGGCCTTTACGAAGTACACGCTCTCACGGATGGCGCTGCGGACGGGCTCAAGGATCCGTCGGGCATGCCGGGCAAAGTCGCATGGCTCTTAGGACAGGACTTCGAATTTGATGTGGTGGAGGTGGATTATTGATGAAAACATTCCTTATTATAATTATGGTGGTTCTCATTATTACGATCGGCCTCATGTTGCAGCGGCTCTTTCAAGGGCCAACGATTTTTGACCGCATGAACGGCCTCGGCGTCGTCACGGCCGACACCATACTGCTGATTGTGATATACGGCTTTCTCGATGGCCAGCCGGGCATGTACGTTGACCTCGCGATGGCGTACGCCATGATGGGCTGCCTCGGCTCTGTCGTTCTCGGAAAATATTTGGGAGGTAAGAAGCTACAATGAGTTATGTATCTCTAGCGCAGGAAATCATCGCCTACGTGCTGATGGGACTCGGGCTTATCTTCCTCGTCGGCTCGGCCATCGGCATGCTGAGGCTGCCTGATTTCTACAGCCGCGTTCATGCCTCGGGCAACAGCGAGACGCTCGGCACGATGCTCATTTTCCTCGGACTCGCTGTCTACAACGGCTTCTCCGACACATCAGCCAAAATCATTGTGATTTTCCTTTTCGTTTTCCTCGGAAATCCGATTGGCTCACATATCCTCGCAAAGACCGCGTACAAGACGGGGCATCCCGTATGGACGAAAAAGCATGCGAAGGAAGCTGAGGAATATGAGGCCAAGGCTGCTGAAAAGGAGGAGAACTAAATGCAGATTTACACAGTTGAGGCTGCGCTCCTCGTCTTTTTGATTCTGATAACGGCCTGCATCATTTATTGTCAGGACATTTTAAGCTGTGTCATGATTTACAGCGCATTCAGCTTCTGCGCTGTCCTTCTCTATCTGATGATGGGCTCTCCGGACGTCGCGTTCACGGAGGTCGTCGTCGGTACTGTTTCGACAATCTTTTATGTGATTGCACTCAAGAAAATTGATAGGTGGTGTAAATGATGAGAGGCTTTGTAATCACAGTTCTCGCGCTTCTCACGGGCCTTTTTTGCAGCAGCGTGACGTACTTGCCTGTCATTGGTGACCCCTACTCCGTGCCGAACCAGCACATAACGCCGGTGTACATCGCACAGAGCGAGCTCGATACCGGATCGCCTAACATCGTCACGGGCACGCTCGCCGACTACAGAGGTTTCGATACCATGTGGGAAACGACAGTCATGTTTCTTTCTGGTCTTACGACCACGCTCATCCTCACGAGTTCCACGATGGGCAGACGCCCCGAGAAGGAGGATGAGTACGAATGAAGGAACCTTTTGGCGGTTATCTTCTTAATATCGCGTTTCGCCTGCTCGTGCCGTTCACGGTCGTCTATTCCGTCTATGTCTTGATACTCGGAGAGTCAAGCCCAGGCGGCGGCTTTCAGGCAGGTGTTGTCTTGAGCTTTGGTATTGTCCTCGGGCGCCTCATCATGGGCGAGGACTGCAAGCTTTTCAACATCAAGACGAAGAACACGCTCGTGATTGCCGGCGTCGGCACATTCATCTACAGCCTGGCCGGCTGGCTGACGCTGTTCGGCGGCGGCAAATTCCTCGACTACAGTTTTTTGCCATTCGCGGCTGAGCATGCCAATGAGCTTCACGCGCTCGGCATACTGATGATTGAGACCGGCGTTACGATCTGCGTCATGATGACGATACTGAATATCATGGATGCTGTTGTGAAAAGGAGTGATGACGATGGAAGCGCTGAATGATTTTCTTGCCAGGCGCGGCATATACACCCTTGTCATGATTTTGTTTTTCCTCGGCATCTATGGCATGGTGCTGAGCAAAAATTATATGAAGAAACTCATGGCAATGAACGTCATGCAGGTTGCAGTCATATTCTTTTATCTTTGCTTTGCGCAAAAAGAGGGCGGCATGATTCCAATTCTCGTACCTGGTGATGTCAATCCTCTCGACTATATCAATCCACTCCCCCACGCCTTGATGCTCACGGCCATCGTCGTCAGCATGGGCACCACGGGAGTCGCGCTTGCGCTTCTCATGAGGATCAAGGAAAACTACGGATCCATTGAGGAGCCAGACGTGCTAAGGAGGGCCAGCAAATGAGCCTTGCCACACATGCTCCGGTATTCATAGTGCTTTTGCCTCTCACGGCCTCGCTGCTTTGCCTTTTGTTCAGTCGCGTTCACAGAAAGCTCGGCAGCTGGATCGTACAGGCAGCACTGGTCGGATCATTCGCGAGTGCTGTATCAACACTTTATGCTGTCCTTGAAAAAGGCAGCCACACGATTCATTATTGGATGGGAAACTGGGAGCCACCTATCGGCATCGAGTTCGCGGTGGACCCTTTGAACACATCCATCCTCTGCATGATTACGTTCCTTTCGCTCGTCATCAGCTTCTACGGCAAGCCGTTCCTCAAAGATGAGGATTGGCTCCATTACGGCGGCTACTACACGCTTTATGGCCTCCTCACCGTTGGTCTCTGCGGCATGGTCGTCACGGGCGACGTGTTCAACATGTACGTCTACCTCGAAATCATGTCACTTTCCGGCTACGGCCTCATTGCGCTCGGCGGCAAAAAATCGATGCTCGCGGCGTTCAGATACCTCTTGGTCGGCACGATAGCCGCATCATTCTATCTCATTGGAATAGGCTATATCTACAGCATGACGGGCTCGCTCAATATGGCCGACATCAGCGTCCGCATACAGCCGTTTGTGCACACGCCGCTGTTCGCGTTCTCCGTCGCCTGCTTCCTCATCGCCTTCGGCATAAAGATGGCGCTGTTCCCGCTGCACGGCTGGCAGCCTGACGCCTACACGTATGCGCACCCAGGCGCGGCTGGCCTCATCTCCGGCTGCATGTCCAAAGTGCCAGCGTACGCCATGATACGATATTTCTTCTACGTCTTTGGCGTCAATAATCCTGTGATGGGCGGACTTCTCGACGTCATGGGCATCATGGGCGTCTGCGGCATACTGATTGGCTCGTTCATGGCGCTCGCGCAGTTCGATTTCCGTCGCATGCTCGCCTACTCCAGCGTCGCACAGCTCGGCTACATCGCTGTCGGCATGGCCATCGGCAATATGTATGGCTTCATCGGCGCTGTGCTGCACCTCATCAATCACGCATTCATGAAGAGCTGCCTGTTCCTCGTGACGGGTGGCATTTCCTACCGCTTCGGCGAAGTCAATCTCTACCGCCTCGGCGGGCTCAACAAGAAAATGACCGTCAGCACCGTGGCGGTTTGCTTTGCTGTGCTCTCGATGGTCGGCATCCCGCCGACATGCGGATTTTTCAGCAAATGGTATCTGATGCTGGGCGCGTACGAGGGCAAACAGTTCATCTATATCGCCGTCCTCGTCATCAGCTCGCTTTTGAACGCCATTTACTATTTCCGCATCATCGAGCAGATGTTCATACAGCGCGAGGCGTCACTCACGGAAATTCATAAACCTGAGACGATGTTCGGCCTGCCCATGGAAATGGTCGTCCCAATCGGCATCACGGGCATCGGCATACTCGCGCTTGGCATTTACAGCATGAACATCGTCACCTACGTGCTTAAACTTGGACTGCCGGAGGTGTTTTTGAGATGATAGTGCAAGACCCTAGACCCTTCATGGCAGTAGGCGCCGCGTTCTTTGCGGCCATACTCGTCGCTTTCAGCCGCAAATATCCGAACGTGCGTGAGACGTGGAGCTCGCTTGGCGCCATCGGCATGTTCGTATTGATATACAGCATGGTCGGCGACGTCATGAACGGCACAGTTTTCGAGAGCACGCTTTTCATGCTGACGGACAACATCGGCCTCACGCTGAGGACCGACCCTGCCGGCATGATATTCGCATGCCTCTCGTCACTCCTTTGGATACCGATTAATTTCTACTCCATCGGCTACATGAGAAACAATCATGAGGCCGAGCAAACGGGCTACTTTGCTTCGTTTGCGGTCTGCCTCGCGGCAACATGCGGCATATCGCTCGCCAGCAACTTGCTGACGTTCTTCGTCTTCTACGAGATACTGACGATATTCAGCTATCCGCTCGTCCTTCACGAACGCAACGAGGAAGCGCTCAGCGCGAGCCGCAAATATCTCGCCTACACGCTCGTGTCCGGTCAGCTTTTCCTCGCGGGCACCGTCGGCGTCTACTGCATCAGCGGAACGATGGACTTCACAGCAGGCGGCTTCATCACAATGGACATGGCGCCTGTATGGGTGCTGCAGCTTCTCTTCATCCTCATGATCATGGCGGGCAGCGTCAAGGCAGCGGTCATGCCGCTTCATGGCTGGCTTCCTGCCGCGATGGTCGCCCCTACCCCGGTCAGCGCGCTGCTGCATGCCGTCGCTGTCGTCAAGACCGGCGCATTTGCCGTTCTGCGTGTCATCGGCTTCGTCTTCGGTCCAGCGCTTTTGTCGCAGATTGGTATGGCCGACATACTCGCATGGATTGCCGCGGCGACAATCATCATCAGTTCATTCATCGCGCTCAAGCAGGACAACCTCAAGCGCCGCCTCGCTTTTTCGACGATAGGCCAGCTGAGCTACATCGTGCTTGGCGCGTCACTACTTACACCGCTCGCCATCAAGGGCGCTTACCTTCACCTCGTGGCGCACGCGCTCATGAAAATCACGCTTTTCATGTGCGCAGGCTGCATCATCGTGAGGACGCATCTTCATAACATCAGCGAAATGAACGGCATTGGATTTAGAATGCCTGTCACGATGAGCTGCTTTGCCATAGCGTCGTTCGGCATCGCCGGCACGCCATTCATCATCGGCTTCATCAGCAAATGGAACCTCGCAATGGGCGCCATCCAAGCGGGCAAGCCGCTGTTCGTCGCCGTCTGGGTCGCGTCCGCGATGCTCGCCATCGCTTACTTGATGCCTGTCGTGCGCATGGCGTTTTTCCGAAAGCCGCCGACTGACGACCCACGTCAGTATGGCTCCATCAGCTATCTGATGCTCATACCGATTTGCTTCACGACGCTCCTCGCCATCGTGCTGGGCTGCGACCCGGAGCTCTTCCCACCGGATTTCTACGAGCTCGCCACGACGGCGGCTAACAAAATCTGTGCTGGCTGGGGAGGTGGATGGTGATGATTGACCTCATCAGTGAAAAGTCCAAACGATATAAGTTCATTATCGGCTCGTTCGTCTTGGCCTTGGCGTTCCTCGCCATCAGCTTCGCCTGCGGAGTGTACACCAATCCCGCGCACGAGATTCTCGAGAGGCCGTTCGCCATTTTCATATTTGGCTTCATCGGTTGCTGGGTACTGATTATCCTCGCAAAGATCATCATGACGCCGCTCTTGCAGCGTGACGAAGACTACTATCAAAAAGGAGATGACGATCAAGATGTTTAATAATTTTCACCCGGGCTTCATCCTGATCTTGGTCGGCTTTCTCGCTTGTGTTCTGACGCCAAAGCTCAGAAAGATGATGCTCGCGTGTGGTCCTTTCCTCGCGCTCATCGCCGTGTTCAACATAACGCCCGGCACCGTCGAGAATTTCACATTTCTCGAGGACTGGACGAGCCATTACATGTACGTTGACAAACTGAGCTGGATATTCGCGTTCGTGTTCTGCCTCATGGGCTGCATCGGCGGCATATTCAGCTGCCATAACAAAAGCCCGCTCGAAGCGCTCTGCAGCATGGGCTATGCCGGCGCGTCCGTCTGCGTGGCTTTCGCGCACGACTGGATTACGTTTCTGTTCTTTTGGGAACTCATGGCTGCCACATCGCTTTTCCTCGTCTGGAATGACCCGCGCCCCACTTCGCGCGGCGCAGGCACGCGGTACATCCTCATGCACACGCTGAGCGGCAACTTCATCCTGTTCGGCGTGATAATGAAACTCGTGAGTGGTGACTACCTCGTGCACAATCTCGTGAGTGGGCCGCACGACATCGCTTTTTGGTCCATCCTCGCGGGCGTTTGCATCAATTCTGCCGTCGTTCCGCTTCACGCATGGCTCGTCGATGCCTATCCATCGGCAACGATCACAGGCAGCGTATTCATGAGCTCATACACGACGAAAGTCGCCGTCTACGCACTCCTGCGCATTTTCGGCGGAACGGAGCTCCTCATCGGCGCGGGCGTGCTCATGGCACTCTATGGCGCGCTCTACGCTGTCATGGAAAATGACATGCTCAAGCTCCTCTCCTACCATATCGTGAGCCAGGTCGGCTACATGGTGGCAGGTGCCGGCATCGGCACAGTCATGAGCATGAACGGCGCAACGGCGCACGCCTTCTCAGACATTCTGTTCAAATCGCTTCTTTTCATGTGCTGCAACGCCATCATTTACGCCACCGGCGTACGGAAAATCAATCAGCTCGGCGGCATGGCAAAGCGATACAAATGTGTGTTCATCTGTTTCGTTGTAGGCGCCTTCTCCATTTCGGGCATACCGCTTTTCAACGGCTTCATCAGCAAGACGATGACCATATTCGCAGCTGGACTGGGAGGCTACATGTGGGTATCCACGCTTCTTGAGCTTGCTAGCGTCGGTACTTTGCTCTCCATCTGCTTCAAGATGATGTACTTCATCTTCCTCGCACCGGACAAAGGCGTGGCGCCAGAACAGCGCCCCATTCCTTCAAACATGAAAGTCGCGATGATCATGGGCGCTATCTGCTGCACAGTGTTTGGCACGTTCCCACAGCTTCTTTATCAGTACCTCCCATTCGGCGAGGTCGTCTATGAGCCGTATACGCTCGCGCGCATCAGCGCAATGTTCCAGATGACGTTCATGGCTCTCATTCCGTTCCTCATGTTCCTGCCGAGGATGGAGCCGCACACGGCCATGTCGCTCGATACGGATTGGTTCTATCGCCGCCCGCTGAAAAGCCTTTTCCGTGGCATCTCCAATCTATTCATCAGCTCATGCCACAGCCTCGGCCATGCGTGGGAGATTGGCGTTCATCAGTTCATGAATGTCTGCAACAACCCAATGGAACTCCTCGATGCTCGCCCGTTCAACGCCAGGAAGCACTACAATCCTGACAACTACAGGACAAGCATTGCCGATACAATAATGATCATACTTACCACGCTTTTCATCTGCATATTCTATTTCAGAACCATAGGCTAACTGAAAAACGCAAAATAAGGAGATAACCCATGAAAACAATTTCAAGATTATTCCTCGCTTTGCTCTGCGGATGCTTCCTGATAAGTGGAATATGCGAGGCTGCTGACTCTCAGCAGCCTCCTATTCTGTCTATCAACGGCAGCGGCACGGCGCAGGGCACCCCGGACGAGGCGACCATATCGCTCGGCGTCATCACGCACGCTCACTCAGCTGAGGCTGCGCAGTCAGAAAACGCTGCATCGTCGCAGGCGATAGAAAACGCGCTCGCGGATCTCGGCATAGCAAAGAAAGACATACGGACGCAGAACTACAGCTTCTACCCCGACTACAGCCGCGATAATGACGACGTCAATGTCATCGTCGGCTACACCGTATCAAACACCATACTCGTGCGAGTCGATGACGTGAACGCTGTCGGCGAGGTCATCGACGCCGCGCTCAAAAACGGTGCGAACAACATCAACTCTCTCGAGTTCTCCATCAAGAACACCGACGCTTTGCGTCGTACGGCACTCAAATCCGCCGTTGATGACGCTCGCGAGAAAGCAGAAATCATTGCATCGTCTCTCGGCAAGAGCATCGTCGGAGTGCAGAGCGTCTCGGAGAACACGAACATGTTCCGCCCGAGGAGCAATGGCATCATGCTGATGGCAGCTAGCAAAGCAATGGACTCGACCCCCATAGAGGCGGGCACGCTCACCATGACGGCCGACGTGCATATCGATTTCATCATCGCAAACTAAAAGAAAAACACTGATTATTTTGAAGCGTTGTCAATGTTTCAGCTTCAAATAATCAGCGTTTCATGAATTTACATATTCACATTAGGGGGATCAACAAAAAAATGCAGAAGCCAAGGCTACCTGCAATAGAGTATATACGTGGCATATCCATGCTCGGCGTCATCGGCATTCATGTGGGCTCAGAGTACCTCATGAATCCGACGCCGAACATTCATCTTGTCGCGCTTTTTGAGATTGCCACGAGATTTTCCGTGCCAATCTTTTTTTTCATATCCGCATTCGGGCTCTTCTACAACATGGACTTAAGCAAGCCATTTTCCTACTGGGATTTTCTTCGTCGTCGCTTTCGCACGGTGCTCGTTCCCTATGTCGTATGGTCGGCGTTTTACATTCTTCACTACACGTTCCTCTACCATGACACCATGCTCTTAAATCTCAAGGCCATCACGAAATATCTCTTCTTCGGCTTCGCCAGCTACCAGCTTTACTTCATGGTCATACTGCTGTGGTTCTACCTTTTGATGCCGCTTTGGATTGTCATGGTGCATCACGCAACACCTGTTAGGCTCACGCTGCTCCTCATCATTCAAATCGCGTTCGACTATTGGTCGAGCTTCGTTTTCAATCCCTACACCATTGCCAATCCATATCTCAACGCGCTCATGGTGAACAGGCTCAACTACTGGGTCATGCACTACATGTTCATATTCGTGCTCGGCGGCTGGCTTGCCGTGAACATCGATACGTTCCTAAAATTTCTGCACGAAAAAAGAAACGCCATCGTCGCCTTTTTCTGGTTCACGCTCGCGCTTATTCTCGGCTACTATTATTACCTACTGTTTTTCAAGCACTATACTCCAATAGAGGCCATCAACACGGCGCATCAACTGTCGCCGGCGGGCATACTCTACACGATTGGTGCGTCCATCTTTTTCTTCGCCATCTTCACGGAGCAGCATTACCCCGCTTTTCTCAATCCGCTCTTTTCACTGCTCGGCCGCCATTCGTACTTCGCGTATCTCGCCCATCCCGTCTCCATCACGTATCTCGACATAGCGGTGACACGGCTCGGCCTCATCATGACGGCGCCGCTTGCCATCGTGTTCTACATATTGACTGCCGTCACTGCAGTGCTCGGCGCAATCATCATGAGGCACATAGGTAACAAGCTCCCTATCATAAACAAGCTTACAATAGGCATATACAAAAATTAGCGAAGGAGAATAAACATGACCGCAGAAGAATTTCATAAGCTCACGCATTTGGTGCTCGACTCAAAAAATCCACCGCCGCCCGCGCTTTTTGCTGGCGGATTTGACGACTGGCACGCAAGGGCACGACTCGCTCATTTCCTCGCCATGCCGAATTTCAACAAGAAGAACGAGGCAATGGAACTTTTCCGATCTGTTGCCAACGTGGACGTCGATGAAGAAAATTCTGAAGAAGTGGAGGAAAAAGTCTTCGCGCTTCAAAAGCTCAGCCAGACGGAGCGCGAAGAGCACATGCTTGACGATGCGCTTCGCCACATCAACATGGCCATAGAGCTAGCCGAGTCAACGGATTTTCTCTACAAGTACATACTGCGCGGCGAGCTCTGGGCCGATCGCTGGGACATCCTACACGAAGCAGGCGACGGCAAAGGCGCGGAGTCCGAGGCCGATGAGCGCATAGCTGCATACGAGGACATCCCCATTGAGCACAACAGCTATATGTACTACGGCTACCGCTTCAAGGCGCAGCTTGCCGCCGAGCGTGGTGTGCTGCTCGTAGCGAAGGACTACATGCACATGGCGCTCAAATATATGGATGTGCCAAACGAGTACAGAGCCGGCATAAACAAGGCATTCAATCAACAGCATGAGAATGTCTCATGGATGCTCAATCAGATTGACCATGCCACGCCAAATCCCGACACGCTCCATTGGGATATATGATAAGGAAATGACGGTTAATTTCTGTTTCAATTAATCAACTTTGCCTTAAATTTTTTGCTTTTCAGATTCAAAGCAATTAAACGTAAGCAAATTCTTAAATTTCGTTGCGCGAAACCCCGTGATGTTATATTATAGAAGGAAGAATGCTCAAAAATATAAACGATAAATGAGGTAATTTCCATGGGATTAAAGATCAAAGCGAAATCACTGATAGCCGCGGGGATATGTCTTTCGGTGATTTTCCCATTCGCACATGCCAGCGCCGAATATCGCTCGGGCTCTGAGCTAAGCGGCATTTCATCTCTTGATTACATTGAAAACCTAAGACGCATCAGGCGCGAAAAGAAGCTCACGCCGGAGCAGGAAGAAGTCAAAAAAGATGCCGCCGAGATGAAAAGCCATCTCCGTCAGCCCATCGACAACACGAAGAACGTGCCTGTCTCCATCGAAGGAGACGACCTCATGTACGACCAGACGACAGGCGACGTGTACGCGAAAGGCGACGTCGTCATCACGAGCATCGACGCACAGCGTTTCAGCTCCGACGAGGTGACGGGCAACCTGAAAAAGACGGAAATAAAATCCGATGGCCTATCGCACATGATCTCATCAAAGCCCGGCGAGATGGGCTACCTCGACGGCTACCACCTCGTCTACAACTACGGCAAAGAGACGGGAAAGCTCGAAGATGGCAAAGGGAAAGTCGGAAACTACTACGTGAAAGGCAAGAAAATCGAGATTTACCCTGAGCGCATCGTCATTTACGATGGCTGGCAGACGAAGTGCGGCGCGCATGTCCCAGACTATCGCGTCAGTGGCGATGTCATTGTCATTTACCCAGAAAATGAAATGATCATCTACCAGGCAAAATTCTGGCTGAAAGATACCATTTACTACGCACGTGATGAATACCACGTTGACATACGCCCAGGTCAAGACAACAATATTCATTTGCCAAAAGCAGGCTATGACAGCGATGACGGAATATGGCTCAAAGATAGGTATGCGTATGACGTGACAAGAAACGTCGAAGCGTATGTTGATCTCGCCTACTACACAAAGTTAGGCATGAGAAACATATACGGCATTGGCTGGGGCAATGGCGGAAATCATATTTCTGTTGAAGCAGGCCGCTACAAAGACAGCGACGACAGATGGATAAAGAAAAAGCCAAACTTCGTTTATTCATACACGAATCAAGTCGGTCATTGGCCGTTCTCCTACACACTCCAGTTTGAACGCGGCAAATGGCGCAAAGGCGACATACAGAGTATTCATACGGGGTACAGCGTCTCGCTCTCCCGCCATACAATCACATTTGCCGACACATGGCACTTGAACGCCAGTGTTGGCTACACAATAAACCGTGAAGGCTACGACCATTCAAAATCAAAGGGCTATAGCTGGAGCACGTCGCTCATCCACGAGATGGGACCATACCTTACGGGCTACCTTGGCTATTCCTACTCCGCAGTCAACGTCAAAAGCTCGCTTTTCGACTATGACCTGCAAAGCTACGCACGGCAGCTCAATGGCGGCCTATCGCTTCAATTCACCGACAAAGACCGCATCGTGTGCGGATTTGAGCGCGACATGCAGGCAAAATCGACAGAGGATATCGATTGGTATTGGTTCCACGACATGCACTGCGCCGAGATGATTCTCCGCTACCGCGCACGGCGTGACCAATGGACAGCAACGCTTCAATTTACCCCGTGGTAACCCATTTGGTGATTTTATGACAAATCAAAAAACACTTATAGATAATCTCAATAAAGCAAAAGGAAAACGCATACTGGTGCTCGGCGACGTCATAACGGACATATACCTCGATGGGCGCATATCAAGAATATCGCGTGAGGCTCCCGTACTCGTGCTCGAGCACGTCGGCGAGCGAGTAGTCGCAGGCGGCGCCGCAAACGTCGTAAACAACGTCGCAACGCTTGGAAGCGCCGCCATAGCGGCCGGCGTGACGGGCGACGACAAATCAGGCAAAGGCCTCAGGGATATACTCAGCAAAAACGGCGTCGATGTCTCCTGTCTTCTCGTTGACTCATCACGCCCCACGACATCAAAAACGCGCATCATCGCAGGCGGGCGCGAGACCGTGAGCCAGCAAATCGTCCGGGTCGATCACGAGAGCCACGAGCCATTAGACCAAAATCTCACGAAAAAGCTTCTCGATTGCATCATGGAGCGCATACCGTCGCTTGACGGGCTCGTCATGAGCGACTACGGCGGCGCAGCCGTGCCGGATGAGATTGCATGCCCCGTAATAGCAGAATGTCGCAGGCGCGATATTCCTACCATCGTTGATTCACGCTACTCTGTAAGACGTTTCAAGAACATCGACTACGTCAAGCAAAACGACAGCGAGCTCCGCGAGGCGTATAAGACGACATTTCAAAATGAGGATAACCTGCGCGAGACGGGCATGAGGCTACTCCATGAGCTCAATGCCAAGGGCGTGCTCATCACACGCGGCGCCAACGGCATGACGCTTTTCGAAGCGAACGGCACTATTACAGACATCCCCGTCGTCGACAAAAGTGAGGTCTACGACGTGTCGGGTGCTGGCGATACGTGCGTCGCGATGATGATACTCGCTCTCTCTGCCGGCGTCTCCCCTGTCATCGCTGCTGAGCTCTCAAACCTCGCCTCCGGCATAGCCGTCAGAAAGCAAGGCACGGCAACCGTCGGCGCTGCCGAGCTCACAGATACGATAAAGAGACTCATAAAATGATGGAGACAAAATGATTATATCAAGAAAAAATATCAAAGCGTTTTGCGACATACTCCACGCGAGCGGCAAAAAGATAGCCTTCACCAATGGCTGCTTCGACATCATTCATCGTGGCCACGTCAAATATCTTGCCGACGCGCGCTCATTCGGCGACTGCCTCATTGTTGGTCTCAACAGCGACGCCTCCGTGAAGCGCCTCAAAGGCGAAACTCGCCCCATAAACGCGCAGGACGACAGGGCGGCTGTGCTTGACGCACTGAGTGCCGTTGACTATGTGACGATATTTGACGAGGACACAGCCGAGACGCTCATCTCCCTCGTGAGGCCCGACGTCTACGCCAAGGGCGGCGACTACACGCTCGACACGCTTCCCGAGGCAAAGATCGTGCAAAGCTACGGCGGTCGCGTCGAATTCATCAAATTCATTGACGGCAAGTCCACGACAAACATCATCAAGAAAATAAAGGAATCAAAATGAACATATTGATTGTAAAACTTTCCGCGATTGGCGACGTCATACACGCCCTGCCCGTCTCGTACGCCATAAAAGAGACATATCCACAGGCGCGCGTCACTTGGGTCGTTGAGCCGCCCGCGCGCGATATACTCGTCGATAATCCATATATCGACGAGATTTTATTATTCGAGAAAAAGAAATTCAAAGAGTCGCTGTCTGGCTTTCTCAGGAACTTCCCCCCTTTCAGAAAAAAGCTGAAAGCCGGCCATTTTGACATCGCGCTGGATCTCCAAGGGCTCGGGAAATCTGCCGCCATCGCGTATTTCTCCGGCGCAAAGCAGCGCTACGGCACTGCAAATATGCGCGAGCTTTCCAACTACATCTCAAAGCCTGTAAGCGGCGAACACGCAAATGGCCACATCGTGGAAAGATACCTCGACGTGGCACGCGCCATTGGCTGCAAAGTGAATGAGGTGCGCTTCCCCGTAGCCATATCAGAGCGTGATGCGAAAATCGCAAAAGCGACACTCAAAGCGGCCGGTGTGCCTGAGGGCAAACGCTACGCCGTGCTCGCTGTCGGCGCCAACTGGCCAAACAAACGGTGGTCCACCACAAACTACGCCGCGCTCTCTGGATGGCTCTATAACCAACATATCATCCCCGTATTCGTCGGCGGCGGCGCACTCGATGAAAACCTCGTCGCTGAAATCATTTCAAAATCCGAAATCCCACCCGTCAGCGTCGTTGGAAAGACGTCGCTCAAGCAGCTCGCAAGCATCATAAAGGGTGCAAAATTCACCATAGGTGGCGACACGGGTCCTGTCCACCTCGCAGCAGGTCTCAAAATCCCCACCATCATGCTCATGGGACCGACCGATGCCAACCGCAACGGCCCATACGGCCAGCTTCAAAACGCCATCGAAGTCAATCGCCCTTGCCGCTGGTGCTGGAAGCGTGCCTGCCCCAAAGGCCTCGACTGCCTCTCCGCCATCACCGTCGACATGGTGTGCGAAAAGATAAAAGCTGTGCTGGGAGATTAACGTAGTATCATCATTATTGCATAATGATAGTTCAGCTCATTGAACAAGACAAAATAAGTGTGCCACATGGCGAAAGGAGCCCTATCATGAAGCCAATATCCACATCGATTTATACATTTGAAGACTTAATAAAATATAATTGCGTCTACGTAGACAAGACAAAATATCTTTATAATCTTCTAACTGCGCCAAAGGGGCAGTTTTTCTGTGCTCGACCGAGACGGTTCGGCAAAAGCCTAACCATCTCGACATTGGAAGCGATATTCAAAGGAAAGCGCGAGCTGTTCAAGGGACTTTTCATCGACAAAAGCGACTACTCATGGGACATTCACCCCGTCATTCACATCGACTTTGCGCGTGCAGACATGGCAACACTTGACACAGTCATATTGTCATTGAAAAGCACTCTATGCCGCATTGCAAAAGACTATGGCATAAAAATTAATGATAATCCCCCAACTGTCATGTTCGCAGATTTAATCGCTAATCTATACGACAAAACAGGCACAGACGTCGCACTGCTCATCGACGAATACGATAAACCGATATTGGAGCACATCGACAATCTTGACGATGCAGAAAGATACCGTGATTTTATAGCGAATTTTTATCAAATAATAAAAGGCTCGGAGCGCTACCTGCGCTTCGTATTCCTAACAGGCGTCACAAAATTCTCAAAGGTGTCCATTTTCAGCAAGCTGAACAACCTCACCGACATCACAATGGATCCTGACTACGGCACAATGTTTGGCTACACGCAGGAGGAACTTGAAGAAAACTTTGCTGACCGCATAGAAGCTTCAACAGAAGAGGCGGGACTGACGCGCGAAGAGCTCCTCCGCAATATGAAAGTTTGGTACGACGGATACAAATTCACGTCAAAATCTGCAACAGTCTACAACCCTGTATCCGTTGGCGAATTTTTCAACAGCCATGCTGCTTTCGATAATTATTGGTTCGCGACAGGCACGCCAACATTTTTGATGAAGATTTTGAAAAACAATCATATCGTCCTTACCGACCTCACCGAAAGGATATTGAGCAAGAATTCATTCAACAACTTCAACCTCGAAGATCTGAACACGACAAGCCCAAACGACGAACGTCTCACACAGCTGCTCTTTCAGAGCGGCTACCTGACGATAGACACCGTGCTGTGGCGCTCGCCTGATGAGACATATCAGCTGCGCTTCCCCAATAAAGAAGTAGCATATTCATTCGAGCGAAATCTGCTCGTCACATACGCCAACAAATCAGCCTCTGTCGACGACATCGCGCGCATACGCCTAGCCGCGATGAAAGGCGACACAGAAAAAATGATGGAAAAGATGAAGGAATTTTTCTCCGCTCTCCCATACGACATACAGGTCAAAGAAGAAAAATATTATCAATCCATCGTCTACACAATATTTCGCATGTGCAACATGACGATGATGGCTGAAGTATCGACGAACATCGGCCGCATAGATGGCGTGCTTGACGGCGGAAAGCACCTCTACATCATTGAATTCAAACTCAACAAATCGGCCGATGTCGCACTCGACCAAATTGATGAAAAGAAATACACCGAAAAATTCATCATCCCAGCAAAAGAAAAAGGCCAAACAATCCACAAGCTCGGCATCAGCTTCTCATACGACGCAAAAAATAGAAACGTGACAGAATGGAAAGAAGAAATAGTAAAGTGATTATTTCACGCGAAAAAAACCGGGAGTTCACGATTTGGAAACTCCCAGTTCAGCGAAGGAAACCGTTCAATTCACAGTTGGAA
>OMWN01000086.1 GCA_900314765.1 uncultured Selenomonadales bacterium
CAGGCATTGGCCGAGCGCAGGATTTGGCCGACGCGGTAGCGCCTGAAGAAGAGAAAAGTTTTCTTTGAGATGGCATCCATCTGCTGGATGGTTTGTGGTATACTGTACATGGCATGAGCCTCCAGTTTCGTATTTTTTGTTGGTAGCTTAATTATACTAGGCTGGCGTGGTTCATGCTATTTTATTTGGTTAAAAATGTAGATTTTGCAAGGCTTCACAGGCGTTTTGCATCTGCGAAGTTTGAGTTTTTAATCTATTTTATCAAATAATTGGAAGATTTCAATGTTTTTATTGGAATACAAAAAGAGCTGCTGCATCGAATGCAACAGCTCTTAAACTTGTTCAAATATTATTTTGCGAGTTTGCGGATGACATCCTGCGTGATATCCTGACCGCCATAGACGACGGCGTTCTTGTCGATGACAACGGAGAGGCCCTTTGCCTCAGCGACGGCCTTGACCTGCTCGTCAATCTTCTGCGTGATTGGCTCGATGAGCTCCTGCTGCTTTGCCTGGAGACGCTGCTGTGTCTGCTGATAGTACTCAGCCTTCGCATTGTCATCCATGTCAGCGGACTTCGCCTCGAAATCTGCCTTCGCCTGCTCGACGGCTGCCTGCATCTGCTCGTTCGCCGCAGCAAGGTCTGGCGACTGGTTCATGGCCTCACGATAATCTATGACGCCGATGGACGTCGACGCTGCCGATGCCGTGCTCGTCATGGCACCCATCTGCGACACTCCGATGGCGGCAACGCTGCCGACGAAGATGAGAGCGATGATGATGCTGAAAATCTTGACCTGCTTCTTTCCAACCTGTAACATTGAGAAATTCCTTCCTTCCTTAATGATGAAATGATAAGCCCTCAAATAAAGTAAACACATTATAGCAAACTCTACATGATAATTCAATGAATAACGCGACACGTTTTAGAGCGAACGATAAAAATTTTTTGACGGGCATCTCCGCTATATTCGCTAAACATGGTTTTGTAAAATTTGCGTCCAGTTTTTGTCGACTATTGCAATGGTGGAGCGACCCTCTCCGCCTCGCATTCGCTCGGCACCTCCCCCATTGGGGAGGCTGGCGTCAAAAAGTCTGTGATTACTTATTTTAGCCAATAAGTGGCTAACGAAAGTGCAAATTTTTTCGTTCAGTTTAAAGTGAAGAACTATCGTTCACTTTAAATTATATCGTGAAGCACCGCTTTCGCTATGCCTCCCACTTTGGGGGAGGTGCCCCGCAGGGGCGGAGAGGGTTTTTACAAACTCATATTTTCAAGGCATCACTAGAGTGACACGTTGAAAAAATACATCTTCCATTTCTTTCATTGATTGATGAGGATTTTTTCGTCACGCCACGACGACATCATGGCGGAAAAAGACCATCAATCAAACTTTCATCAAAAGTTTCCTATCACCCTCAGCCAATTATCGTCTTTATCCACCGCCCACTCGAGGCTCAGGAAATCGTGCATCCTGTACCGTATCGCGGCCTCGCCTTTTTGGTCGGCCCATCTGTACTCGTAGCGAAGCATCCATTTTTTTGTGATATCCTGCTCGCCGCCAAGGACGAATCGTTTTTCCTGCATGTCGTAGCGGACAATGCCACGCGTCGTGGGAGTGAGCCTTCGCGTGTAGCCCATCCACCAGTCCCACTCGACATTTTCGACGGAGAACTCCGTCTCCGCGAATATTTCGTCTGTGCTCGTGAGCCTGCGTCCTGCGTGGATGCGGAATTTCAAATTTTTGTCGTGGTTCTGGCTCCTGTCTATGTCGGCCCATCCCTCGAGCCTGATGAGATACGCGTCCGTGTCTGAGCGGCTCATGACCGCCATCTTCTCTCCTATCCTCGGCATCGTCACACGTGTGTGCATCCTCAGCGCGTGAAAATCGCTGAGCGAATCAAGCGAGTCCGCGAGATAGTCGCAGAGCTCCGATTGATGACGCTCGACGAATGCAACGGGCACACCGATGAGAATGTTAACATTCTCCTGCATCCTGTCGCGATGATTGAGCAGCGTGAAATTTGGAATCGAACTTGAGCGCATCGATAGGTCTATGGAGCGCACAACAGGGAGTCGCGGATAGACGACGAGTTTCACGCGCGCCCTTTGCCCCGGCACGACATCGAAATCGCCGCGAAACTCGGGGATATGACGCTCGAGATATTCGGAGAGACTTCTTTTTATGACGCCGTTCGTCCAGTCGGAGGCCGCCACTGGGAGACCGATGAGGCTGTCCGCAAACACTTCGTCCACGCTCGAGAGGTCACGCATGACCATAGACTCTATGAGCGGCGGCATGCCCTCGACCGATATGTCGACGTCGACGGATTGAATCACATCGGCCCACGGCAAAAGCTCGACAGTGATATTCGTCACCTCGCCGACGGAGATTGCGACGCGCTTCACCGTATAGCCGACGAGCACTTTGTCAAACACTTCGTGAATAATGCGCTCATCGCTCGCGCGCGATTTCGTCGCGTCATCGATGCTGCGTCCCGCGAGGAGCTGCGCGCCTATGGCCGAGACCGTCGTCTCCATTCGCTGCTCGACACGGCTCGGTATCGGCGTCTCGCTCGTGACATTCGCCGTCACGTCATTTATCATCGGCGCTGAGGCCAGCGACACCGATGGCCATATCATTATGGAAAAAATAATCACTGCTAGAAGAAAAGGGCGCTGAAAAAATGCGCCCTTAAAATTTATCTTATTCATTTTTATCAGAATGTGCCGCCGACGCTGAAATGGACACGGTTGCCCTGCTGGCCGTGCGCGAGGTCGACGCGAATCGGTCCGACCGGCGTCTGCACCGAGAGGCCAAAGCCAACGCTTGCGTACATGTCGTCTGGGCTCCAGCCCGTCATCCACGTCCCACCATAGTCCGTGAAGAGAGCGCCCTGCACCTTGCTGACGACAGGGAAGCGATACTCGAGTGTGCCAAAGAACGCGTTGTTGCCACGGAACTGCTCGTCGCGATAGCCGCGCAGCGTCGTCTGGCCGCCGATGCGGTACTGGTTGGACTCCGTCACATGTCCGAAGCCGCGACCATAGACACCGCGCAGCGCGAATACCTGCGCATGGCCTGCCTTTATGTAGTAGTTCTCCTCGACGCTGGCCTTCTGGAAATTAAAGTCTCCACCAAATCCGCCGAATTCACTCTGCAGCGAGAATCTGTTGCCCGTCATCGGGTTGAACACGTTGTCGCGCGTATCTGTCACATGCTGGAGCGTTATGCTGCGTGTCGTGCCGAAGTTGTAGTCGCGCCACTCCGCGTAGGCTGGGCCGCTGCGGTCGAGGTCTTCCTCATGGCTGATGTAGCGGTCTTTTCTGTTCCTGAGCGTGACATAGTTCGTCGAATACTCGCTGACTGGACGCGATAGCGTGATCTCAGCGCCCGAATATTTTCTCATGTATTCCTCAATCTCATCGCCGTTCGTGTCGTAGTCATCATACTCGTACGTGCGATTGTAGATACGGAAGAGAGCGCCCGTCTCGCGGCGGTCGAGCCAAGGCTTCTTGTACGAAAGCACATAGCCGTGCGCATCGGAGTCGTCGCCGCTGAATTCGTATGTGAAGTTGATAGCATCGCCCGTGCCGAACAGATTCGTATCGCCGACGCCGACCATGCCGATGACGCCGTCCTGCGACGAATAGCCCGCGCCGACCGTGAACGTGCCCGTGCGCTTCTCGACGACGTCGATTTCAAGCACAACGGCATTCGGCTCGACGCCCGGGTTGAGCTTCATGTTGACATCTTCAAAAAATCCGAGATTATAGACACGCTGCATAGAGCGACGCGCTTTCTTCGCGTTGAACGGCTCGCCCTTCTCCATGCGCATCTCGCGAAGCACGACGTAGTCCTTCGTCTTCGTGTTGCCCTTGACCTTGTAGTCCTCGAGCGTGCCCTCATTGATGTCAATGGTCAGCGCGCCATCTTGCGCGATGTCGAGGTTGTTGACCTTGACGAGAATGTAGCCATCCTCGTGATAGCGGTTCGAGATGCCCTGCAGATTCTCATGGAGCGTGCGCGTGTTGAGCATCTTGCCTGGCTCGACGGTGACGATTTTCTCGAGTTCCTCCGTCGGTATGACCGTGTTGCCTTTGATGGAAATGGATTTGAGTATTGGATTTTCGAGCAAATGGTATGTGACGACGACGCCCTCAGGAAGAACGGAGAACGTCGGGAAAATATCGTAGAAATAGCCGACATCGTAGATGGCATTGCGGTCGTTCTCAATGGCGGAGCGGCTGAATGTGTCGCCCGCGCGCATCTGAATGGCCTTCTTCGCCATGTCGACGCGCTCGCCCGTCGCGCCCTCGATTTCAACATCGACAATCGTGCGGCCTTCGAGTGAGTCAATCCATGCGGCGATGCGCTTTTCCTCTGGGCGCAGTTTCGCCCACTTGTCCGTGGCAGATTCAGTCGTCGTAGTAGCTGCGGTGCCCGCGCTGTCCTTCGCCGTTTCGGCAGCCGTACCTTCATTGCCCTCAGCAGGGACGCTTTCAGCTGGAGCGGTTGTGCCTTCCTCAGCGGGCGCAGTGATGCCCTCTTCGACTGGGGCATTTGCCGCTTCCTCAGCTATAGCGTTCGGCGATTTGCCGGAACGAATGGCTTCGTCCGCCGCCTCGGCATCGGCTCGAGCCTGTGCTCTCGCCTCTTCCTTCGCGGCCTTTGCCGCAGCCTCCTGCTCAGCCTTTATGCGGGCCGCCTCTGCCTCGCGCTCGGCTTTCTCACGAGCCTCGCGCTCAGCTTTCTCCATGGCGGCGAGCTCCTCCGGCGTCGGTGGCGGTTTTATCGGCTCCACGGGCGTCAATTCCTCTGGCGTTGCCTCCTCGACGGGCACGACATTCGTCGGCGCCTCGTTTATCGGTGGAATCCCCAGACCCCAGTCGTTCGCCTCCGTCGGCACGTCCTCCGCTGGCGCGGCGCTCACCTCAGACGACGCTGGAGCGGCGGCCGCAGCTGCGGCCTCATCCGCCTCGGCAGCAAGCGCGACCTGAGACGGCGCGATGAAAGCGCCTGCCGATATCATTGCGGCGCAAATGGCAGCGCGATATTTTCTCGTATCCAAAAATCCAACCTCCCAAAGTCTTACATTATTCTCAACATTTTATAACAGAATCACTGGGCGCGCAAGTGCTCAGCCGCCGCGCTCATGAGTTTTTGCATTTCAACTGGCGGCACACCGTCGCCCTTCGAGTCCACGACGGGCACGCTCTCCACGTTTGCCGCGTCTATTTTGCGTGCTTCATTTGCATCGCTGTTTTCACTAAATTTTTCTTCTATGAAAACTTCATTTATATTTTCGTTTATATTTTCATTTATATTTTCATTCGAGCTTTCAACGATATTTTCCTTCGCGATTTCGTCAGCCAAAGTCTCATTTATTTTCTTATTCTCGACGGCTGTGCCACCATTTTTTTCTGTTGCATAATGCGCACTGTTCGCGTCGCCAATATGCACGTCGGTCTCGCTGTGGCCTTTCGCCTCTGCGCTCGTCTCCGTCACAGCTGGCACGACGTTACCCTCTGATGTGGCCGCCGGCGCAAGACCGCGCGACACAGGCCACGCGCTCCAAATGACAAATGCGATGATGACAGCGAGCGAAAGCGGCATGAGTCGCGATGTCCATCTTCGCCTCGGCGAGAGCTCCGCCTTCTCCTTCGCGTGGGTGAGCTCGGCCTGCGCGAGCATCAGTGAGAGGTCGCCTCTGATGGCATCATCGCCGTCTATGGACTCCTCCGCCTCGCCGAGCCATTCGCGCGCGGCTCTGACATGCTTTTTGAGCGTCATTGTCTCTTCGTCAACGTCTGCCATCATCACCACCGCCTTTCATCGCGTTCTCTTTATATATTCCAACTTTTTCATCAAATCATTACAGGCGATATTTACTCAATATCAATCGTTTTATGCCAATTTTACTTTATTTCTTCAAAATATAATGTCATGCGGCTGATTTGCTTCCTCATTCATTCCATAGATTCATGAATCTCGACATCATGCCGCGTATGCGACGGATGCCTGTCTTCTGCAATCGATATATATGTGACGCGGAGAGATTCATCTCGGCCGCCACGTCGCTGACATCGGACGCGCCCATGTATACCTGCTCGAGCACGAGCCTCTCTTTCTGCGGCAGACGTGCCATCGACTCTCTGAGCTTCTCCGCAAGCACGTGCGACTCTGCCACGTCAGAGACCGAGGCGGACGGGTCGATGATTTTTTCGCCGCGCGTCATGCCGTCCTCCGCCACGACATCGACGGCGGCGACATCCGCGAGGCCTTCTCTCCGCAGGAAATTTTTCATGCGACCGCGTATGCGATGAACGGCAAACAGCGAAAACGCGACGCCCTTCGTATGGTCGTAGCTCTCCACCGCCTCTATGAGCCCGACGGTGCCCTCCTGTATGATGTCCATGATGACGTCCGATGAGCGATAGGCCATCGCGTTCTTGAACACGAGCGGCTGATACGACGAAATGATTTCGCGCCGCGCCGCCATGTCGCCATGCTCTTTATAGGCGCGCCACAGCTCTGCCTCACGCTCAGGCGACAGCAATTTTATTTTATTGAGCTCGGCCATGTAGTCTTCGAGCCGCATTTTCTCACCTTCTTTGAGAAACACTGATTATTTCAATTAACCAGCGTTTCCTTCATGACAAAATCCATGCCTCGCCACGAAAATCAGAACGAAATTCTGCTCTCGAGGCCGACGAATGTATCTGCGTCCTCGCGTCTGCCCGCGAATATGCTGAATCTATCGTTGAAATCATAGCGCACCATCACGCGGTTGAGGTCTTGGTTGATGCCGCGCATGTACTCTATCATGATTTTGTCTGTCACATATTTTCCTAGTTTTACATTATAGCCCGCAAATCCGTTGTTGTCACGGACGCCCTCATGCTCCGCGTTCTCCTGCGTGATCGTGAGCTCGTCGAGCTTCAGCATGTCGCGCATGGTGTCCGTGATTTCGCCGAGGAAGCTCATCTGCAGGCCCGCGCCGAGGAACGCCGACATCTCCGCATTCGTCATGTCCTCGCCACTCCTGTACGCCTCGCGCAGCGTCAATAGCTTCAAGATTTCCTCTTGGCTCATGGGCGGGCTCGAGAACAGATGGAACGTCATGGACGGCAGCGGTCCCTCGACCGAGAGAAATACCCTCGTGCGCGAGAGCCTCGTGCCCGCATGGAAAACAATGCTCGGCATGAAAGAGTCAACTTGGTTGAAATTGGCTTGCCCGTCCATGATGTGGAATATCGTCTGCAGATACGTCACATTGCCACGACGCACCTTGATGGAGCCACTCGTCTTCGGGTGGCGCGTCGTGCCGCCGAAGTGCGCTGTGGAATCCGCAAGCCACACATCGTAGAGTGACGGGCTGTACAGGTGCGTATGCTTGCCGACATTGAGATCGACGTCGAGGATGACGTCTGGCAGCTCGCCATCGCTCTCGGGTATCGTCGGCATCGATATCGTCACATCGTCGATGTCGAGATGGCCTGTCACCTTCGGCAGCCTGTGATTGAATATCTCGCCCTCATTGAGCTCAAACGAACCCGTCACGGGTCCCATGAAGAAATCCGTCTCCACGTCGAGCTTCTTCGCGTCGAGCTTCAAATCGTAGTCCGTCAGCGTCGTGCCGTCGAGGCGCGTCCTGCCCGACACTGTAAATCTGCCATCGCCGAGCTTGCCGCTGCCGTTCGTGATGGTGATTTCATCGCCTGTGGCCTCGATGCCCACATTGAGCTCCGTGAGCGGGACCATCATGGCGCGCGGCTTTATCGAGCCATCCTTCACGCTCACCGTGCCGATGATGCTCGGCTCCGCGAGCGTGCCGCCAATCGTCACGTTGCCATTCGTCTCGCCCATTGCCCACTCTATCTCTTTCGAGAGGAATGGCAAAAGCCCGAGGTCACCGTGGTCGAGCGACACGTGAAGATTGAGCTGGTCGTAGCTCTCGAGCTCTTCATTCGCGCCGCTCGTGAGCGCGTGTATTGGCACAAAGCCATTTGCCGTCACGTGGTAATCATGGCCGCCCTGCGATTTTGCGACGATGAGCTGCTCTATCTCGATGACGGAGCCCCTGAGCTTCAAAAGTCCCGTCATCGTGTCGAACGCCGACGCGCCGACGCCGCCGCTCGTGAGCGAAATCGACGCATTGCCCTCGGGACGCTCGACCGTGCCGCCGAACTGCGCCTCCATGTCGAGCGTGCCCGATAGCTCGACCGTGCTGCCTGCCGCTGCGGGGATGATGCCCGCCGATATGCCCTGTGCCGACACCGTCGCGTCTATCGGGCCATCGAGATCGACAGTGCCGATGGCCGCAAATCGTCCATCGCCCTGCTTGCCCTCGAATCGCCTCAACGTCAAGACGCGCCCCCTGTAGCCGCCGTCGAGGTAGACGTCCGACACAGGATAGCCCGCGATGTCGCCCGTCGGCATATAGACAGCCGCCGTGACGACAGGCGACGAGAGCGAGCCGCCGAGGTCTATGTTGCCATTCACCGTGCCATGCAGCACATCATTTTTCAGATTTGCCATCGCGAGTATCGCGCTCAAGTCGCCGCTGTCGACCGTGAGCTTGCCCGTGAGGCGCTCGCTGTCGAGATTTGTGGCCGCCTTCATGGAGTACGTGCCGCCGTTCTGCTTGAAGCGCAGCGGCGCGAACGTGACTTTCTTGCCGCGCAACGTCACTTCGCCGTGCACGTCGGTGATGCTCACGCCATTGAAATCGAGCTCCGGCGCATCAAGCACGCCGTCAAACGCCGGAGACGAGATGGTGCCCGTGATGGTGCCGTCGAATTTGCCGTGGCCGAGAATCGGATACGGGAGTCTCTTGCCGACGCGCTTTAGGTCGATGTCGTGAGCCGCGACGACGAGATTGAGCGACTCATCATCGAGTTTCACTGTGCCGTTGAGGTCCATGTCGACGACCGGCGAGAAAATATGGAAATCCTTAAGCGTCATGACGCCGTCGACGAGCGTGTAGTCGCCGTCCATGCCCGACAGCAAATAGCCATTGTAGCTGCCGCGGTCGAAATGGATGTAGCCGACGGCGTGCGGATTGTCGAGCGTGCCCGTGATGGTGATGATATTGTCGACGTCGCCCGTGAGCGGCTGATTCGGTGCGACGAGCGCGACGATGTCCTCCATTCTGACATTCATCGTGTCAATCTGCAGATTGATTTTGCGTTCGCCCGTGAAGCCGACCGTGCCCTTCACGAGCCAGTTCACGCCGTCGCCGTTCTCCATCGAAAATGAATCGATGCCGACGCCGTCCATGCTGCCGCTTGCCGAGCCATGAAGCGAATTATACGGCTGCTCGAAGAGTTTGCCCTGTATCGCCGCGAAATTCACTTTGACAAATGGGTTGGCCGCTGCTCCCTTCACCGTGCCATTGAAATCGCCAAAGCCCGAAATGTTGAGCTTTTCCTCGAAATTCTGCGCAAACGCGAGATTCACATGCGTGCCATAGAGCGCGAGGTCGAGCATCATGCCGTCATCGCTGAATATATCGTTTATCGTGCCCTCGATGCCGAGCTCGCCGTGGTCCTCCAGCGCACAGCTCACGTAGTCGAGCGTGAGGTCGCCGTCTTGATAGTAGAATGAGCCACGCGCCGCAGGTATGCCGACGCCGCTAAACGACGCGTCCTTCATCGACACGCTGCCGTAGAGCGACGCTTTCGATGCGTCCGCGCCCTCGCCCGCGAAGCCAAGATCGCCAGAAACGTGTCCCGTCGCGCCCATCGTTATGTCGTTTTCTTCTGTATTGAGCGCCGTGATGTCTAGCCCATTGAGCTTTGCCGTGCCGTCGAATTTCATGCTCTTCGCATCGAATTCGCCCTTCGCCTCAACGTTGCCGCCAAAGATGTTTGCCGTGAGACGCTGAAGCGCGATGCGTCCGTCGACGTATGCCACGTGCGCCTTTGCATCCGTAAATCCGTAGCCGTAGACCGTGCCGCTCTTCGCCTTCGCCGTGCCATCGACATTCGGATTCGACGGCGTGCCCGTGATGGACGCGCTGAACGACGTCTTGCCGTCGTATGGGATGTCATTGAGAATTTTGCCAGGGTTGAGCCCGCCCGACTCCGCCACGAGCGCGAGCCTCGGCTCGTCGCCGCCCTCGCCCATGAATATGTCGCCGTGCACGGACGCGGGCTCACCCTCTGCCGTCATCGCGATGTGCAGCGTCACCTTGCTCTCATTTGCGCGCACGACGCCCGCGATGCCCTCGACATCCGTGTCGAGCACGCGCACCTTGCCGCCGCTGAGCTTTGCTTGGCCGTTCCACTTTATGTCCGCCTCGCTGCCGTCGCTCTCGACGACGGCAGCGAGCTCATCGATTTTGCCCGCCTTTATCTCGACGCCCTCGGGCAGTGTGCCCGCAGGTATCATCGCGAGGTAGTCCTTGATGTCGATGTTCTCGCCCTCGATGGAGAAACGCGTCACATCGCCGACCGTACCCGAAATCGACACAGTCGCATCGTCGGCCTTCGCGTCGGCGTCGAGCTTTATGGCGTCGCTGTCCTTCATGTCCACTTCGCCGTTCACATCCACGAGAGAAAGCGTATTATTTGCCATTTGCGCCATCGAAAGCGTCACGCTGCCATCCTTGAGATTAACCTTGCCCTCAAAACCGCTTGGCTCGCTTTCCTTGTCGACAAGGTCCTCGTAGTTCCACGTGCCATCGTCGCGCTGAGAAATATAAACTTCGGGACGGTTCACGGTGACCTCGGATATGCCCTTCGCGGGCTTGTCGCCCATAACGCCAAAAAGGCTGAATCCAATATTTGCGGATTCAGCCTTTATTATCAAATTATTCTGCTTGTCATAAATCGCGATGCCGTCAATTTCGACAGAATTCAGTGAAGAAGGGCGCACTTCTCCTATCTCCGCACGGCTGCCGAGTGCCTCCGTGCCCAGTTTTGTCGCGGTCTCGCCCATTTTCTCAGTGGCTTCCCTCGTACCGAGAAACCACCATCCACCAAAAAGCACCACCATGACGACGCATATTAAAACCCCGGCTCCCCATGCCAGAGATTTGCGATTCATGATTCATTCCCCCGAAAGGTACTTCGATTTATGTAGAAAATCAAGGAAACGCTGATTAATTTCTCGTCAGAATCCCTTAATTTCTATTTTCCCTATATGCAGTTTTATTGTACATGGATTTCGCCATCGCGTCAATCAGACAGCGGCATTTTCTGCGGTTTCCTCGGCGACAGCGGTCTCATTGTTCGACCCTTCCTCCACGGCGGCCTCCACATCCTCGGCGGTCTTCGAGACATCCGGCTCCACGTTCTGCGACGGACGATGATTTGCATCGCTCGGACGCTCGGCGCGCGGCAGCTGTATCGCGTTCGTCTTCGGGCGCTCCGTCTCTGCCTTCGCATCGCTTGCCGTGAGGTTCGACGACGTGTCCTTTGATTCTTTCACGGGCACCTCGGACGTGATGGCCTTGTCGCCCTCGTAGTACGGCGTGACGTCGAGCTCCACCTTGAGGCCGATGGCCTTGTCGAGCGATGCCTTCGCCGTGTTGTAGTTGTATAGCGACGTGATGTAGTTCGTCTGCGCAGATATGAGCGCTTCCTCTGCGTCCATGACGTCGAGGTTCGTGCCGACGCCGGCGCTGTAGCGGACCTGCGCTATCTTGTAGTCTTCCTGCGCGCGGTCGACGGCTACTTTCGTCGTCTGTATGTTTTTCTCAGCGGCCTGAAGCGTGAGGAGCGCCGTCTGCACGTCGAGCTGTATCTGCTCGCGCTGCTCGAGGTAC
The DNA here is from genome assembly GCA_900314765.1 of uncultured Selenomonadales bacterium. Classification (GTDB taxonomy): domain Bacteria; phylum Bacillota; class Negativicutes; order Selenomonadales; family Selenomonadaceae; genus RUG024. The sequence continues at coordinate 11,775 of OMWN01000086.1, forward strand.
GCCTGCTCCGCCTTCCTCACGGCGGCTTTCTGCTGCTGCACCTGTGCCTCTGTCACATTGTTGTCGAAAATATTCCAGCTCGCCACGACGCCGACCGCCATCGAGTCGCTTGAGCTGTTATTTCTCTCATCGATGTCGTCGCCGGCGAATGAGCGCGTTGCCGACGCCGCCACCTGCGGACGATAGCCCGCCTTCGCGGCCTTCATCGTGGCCTCGGCGCGCTTCAGTGCGCGCTCATACGCGAGCCCGTCTGGGCGATGCTCGAGCGCGTACTCGACGCAGCTCGGCAGCGAGAGATCATACTTCGTGTACGAGAGCTCTTCGCTCGCCACGACGTTCGTGTACGTCGGCAACCCCACGATATTGTTGAACGTCGCTATGGCGATGTCGTAGTTGTTCTGTGCGTTGACGAGCGCCTGCTGCGCATTCGCGAGCTCGACCTGCGAGCGGAGCACATCCGACTTCGCGACCGTACCGACCTGATACTGCGCATTGACGTTGTCGAGGTGAGCCGCGAGCGTATCGACTGCCTCTTGATTGACCTGTATGAGATTACGCGTCTGGAGAATCTTGTAATACGCGGCAGTGGCCGCTTCCTTTATGCCCTGGCGCGTCGCCTCGAGCTGAAGGTCCGCCGCGTCGACGCCGAGCTCAGCCGCCTCAATCATGTTCTCGATGCGTCCGCCCGTGTAGAGGGGATACTGCAACGAAAATCCGTTGTAGAAATTCCTGTCAGCTCTGAACTCAGACTGATTCGCCGCGTAGGCTTGTCTTGCCGTATCAACAGAGTGACCACCGAGCGTCGTGGCCTGACCATTCCACGAGAGCGTGAAGCCCGCCGTGCGTCTCGCCTCATGACGCGCCCACTCAGCCGTGTCGACGTCGCTTTCCGACTGCTTTATCGTTCTGTTGTTCTCGAGCGCCATGTCTATGCTGTCCTGAAGCGTCATGTACACCGTCTCAGGCGCGTACATCGGCGGCAATGGCGCTTCCGACGCAAAGACCGATGACGATACGGACATCGTCATCAGCCCGCTGACGACGAGTGCTGCTATTTTTTTGTTGATTTTTGATTTCTTCGAATTTTTCATTGCTGCCACTATGATTTCCTCCTGACAAGGCACCCGCACCCATTCACATGAGCACGTTCAATTACCATTGTATACATCTATTGTCACATATTCATAAACTTGTGAATATTCCCGAGGCGATGCCAGTCTGAAGTAATTTAGCAATTTCCTACAGGCTCTTAAGCTGGCTCCGAAGCGGCGTGTTTTCGCTTTTGCCGCGAGGAGCTGGCGCTAGAGCCTGTCGAAATTGCGCAGTGGATGAAGACTGGCATCGCCGAGTCACTTTATCTATAATTTTACAAACTCATAAACCTTCAAAATTCCTGTCTGATGCCGAAATATGTCGCGCGATGATCGCGGTTCGTCATGTCGTTTATTTGACTGAAAAGGTACGTGTCATCCTTCACGCGATAGCGGACGCGCCCTTTGAGGTGCGCGTCATTGAGGTCGTACGCCTCGACCGTGAAGCGGAGCGGTCCCGCGTCTGCGTCGAGCCCCATGCCGACCTCGCTGTCAACGATGCCGGCGCGCGCCGTGAGAGCACCGCCTGTCTTGCCGACTTGCAGATTGACGTCGTTTTCCTCGCCGATGTCGTCGACGCCGAACAACAAAAATTTGTCGTTCGTCGGATAAAGCCTCATGTCCGCGTTCATCGCCCAGTTGCTGTCCATGCCCGAATACATCGTGTCGATGCCCGCCTCGAAATGACCGCCCGACAGACCGCCGAGCATCTTGTTGGCCTTGTACGTGACTTCCTTCGTATTATGAAGCGTTTCCTTTATGTCATTCGCCACCGTTGGGTCCGTCGCGACCGACTCGATGCTCTTCGCCATGTTGTCTATCCGCGCGCTCGTCTCCGTGAGATTGGCGACGGCAATGCGAAGATTTCGCGCCGTCTCGCCGTCACCCGAAAATCCCGCGACGAGCGCATTGACCTCAGCCGTCGTGCCCGCGAGATTTTGGCTCATGAGATTGAGATTGTGCGCCATCGCGCTGACCTCGGCCTTGTTGCCCTGCGCCATTTCCGCGAGCGCCCCCGTGAGCTTTTGGAGATTCATCGCTGACTCTATCATCGATTTCTGTGTTTCCTTGCTGCCAAAGACGTTGTTCATCGACGTCAAGAGCTGATGCACTTGACCGAGCGTGTCATTGACCTGCGCCATCATCGAGTCCATAGACTTCTCGTCCGTGCCCTTTATGTAGTCGCCGTCCTGATAGTAGTCGCCATTGTCCGCAGACGGCGTCACGCCGATGAACTTCTCCGCGAGCAGCCCGTCCTGCGCAATGGTGATGCGTGAGCCGCGCGGTATGTGTATGTCTGGCTTCACCTCGACCGAGACGAGCGCCGCCATGCCGTCCGCCTCGACCGTCTTCACCGTGCCCGCATCGACGCCTGCGAACTTCACCTGCGCGCCGGGATTGAGTCCCGTGACTTGACTGAACGAGATATAGAGCTTGTAGCTCTCCGCCGAGAATATCTTGAAATCATTTATGCCAATCAAAACGGCCACTATGAGCGCAATGCCGCAAATCGTGAAGGCACCCACCTTCGCCTCATTTGACATCAAACCTCATCCCCTGCAACAAAAATGGAAATGGAAAATCTACTCTTGATTTTAACAACTTTTTTGGAAGAAGTAAATAAAAAATAGTCAATATTTGTTTACTATTTTAATCAAAAAAACAAAAAAGGAAACGACGATCAAATGCCATCGTTTCCTTAAATTGATGAGACGCTGATTATTTCAGCACATCATACAGCGCGCTGCTCATGCCATCGACGCTTTCCAAATGCGATACGAGGTCGATGCACTTTTCGGCTTTGGCGTCGCCGATGATGTCGTGCGCGAGTGTCTTGAATTTTTCGCAGGTATCGTTCCATGTCATAGGATTTTGCGGGTCGCCCTTCGGATAGTCCACTTCCATCTCGACAGCGCGCCCGTCCTTCATCTGTATCACGACTTTCGACGCGAGCTTCGTCGGATCGTCGTCATAAACTTTTTGCATCGCGTCGTCGCGCTTCACGTCGATGCGCGTCATGAATGTGCGTATCACTTCGTCGTTCATCGCGCGCTCCGCAAACTCATCGAGCGTGACATTGCCGCGAACGAGCGCGCAGGCGACGCAATACTGTATGCTGAATTTGCACCCGTACGCGGTCTCGGGCGATGGATTGTTTATGAGCGAATCGGTGATGCTGTTGACGAGAAGCGTCACATGCTCCACGTCGCGCGGCTCTATGCTGTGCTTTTCTTTCAGCGTGAGCGCGGCGTATATGGCGGCGTGTGAATGTTTGCAGCACGGGTATGGCTTGAATGAGTTTTCGTCTATTTTGTAGCCGCTGCCAAGATTCTGCGTCAGCTTTTCGATATGCGGCTCTTTCATCATGGCACGGCAAAATCCTTTCTCGCCCTCGAGTATCTTCGTCGCGCCCGTGAAGCCATCGCGCGCGAGATAGGCCGAGAGCACGCCCGCATAGCACGCTTTGCCCGTGTGTAGCGGCTTGCTCATCGCGCCCTCGTGCACGAATTCCCACAGCCCCGCCGCCTGCGTGCCCGCCGAGCCAAGCGCCTGAACGGTCTCATCATTCGTGAGCCCTAGAATATGCGCAGCGGCAGCGGCGGCAGAAAACGTGCCCGCCGTCGCCGTCGTGTGCCAGAACTCGTACGACTCCGGCACGACGGACTCACCGACGCGCGCCGCCACCTCGTAGCCCGCAACGGTCGCCGCGATGACATCGCGTCCGCTTTTGCGCTCTTTCTCCGCGACGGCGATCGCGGGCGGCACGACGACGGTCGCGATGTGCACGATGGACGCATTGTGCAGGTCGTCAAAGTCAAGCGTGTGCGACGCCGCGCCATTGAGAAACGCCGCTGTCAGCGCCGACGCGCGCGATGGCACTTTGCCGAGCACGGTAGCCTCATCGCCGCCGTCCATCGTCATGAGCTCTTTCTGTAGCAATCGCGCAGGATTTTCGTCGCTGCCGCGCAGTGCGACGCCGAGCCAATCGAGTATGCACTGCTTTGCCATGTCCACGGTATGCTTTGGTAGGTCATCATATCTGACATCAGCAGAAAACTCCGCTAATTTTTTTGTCTCGTCCATTTTGATTTGTGCCTCCAATTTTATGTCCATTTTTTCAATCAGAATGCGTTGCCACCTTGATATTCGCCGAATACTTCCTTCATGACGCCGCAGATTTCGCCGAGCGTCGCGTACGTCTTCACCGCGTTTATGAGATACGGCATCGTGTTCTCGTCGCCCTCGCACGCTTTTTTGAGCTCCGCGAGTGATTTCTGTACCGCCGCATTGTCACGGCGCGCCTTCACCGCATTCGTATGCGCGATTTGACGCTCTGCGACACCGAGGTCAGCGACGACGTTGTCGTCCTTTATCTTCGAATTGTCATCAGCGAATTTGTTGACGCCGATGACCGTGCGCGTGCCGTCCTCGATTTCCTTTTGATATTTGTACGCGTGCGCCGCCATCTCGCCCTGCATGTAGCCCTTTTCGATGGCCGCGACGGCGCCGCCCATCTCGTCGATGCGGTGTATGTATTCTTCCGCCTCACGCTCTATCCTGTCCGTGAGTGCCTCGACGTAGTACGAGCCCGCCATCGGGTCAATCGTCTCGGTGACGCCGCTCTCGTACGCAATGAGTTGCTGCGTGCGCAGAGCGAGCGTCGCGGACTCCTCCGTCGGCAGTGAGAGCGCCTCGTCGTACGCGCAGCACGCCATAGACTGTATGCCGCCAAGCACAGCGCTCATCGCTTGCCACGTGATGCGGGCGACGTTGTTGAGCGGCTGCTGTGCCGTGAGCACGCTGCCCGCCGTGTGGACGTGGACGCGAAGCATCATCGCTTTCGCGACTGTCGCGCCGAACCGCTCTTTCATGAGCTTTGCCCAGAGGCGACGAGCCGCGCGGAACTTCGCAATCTCATAGAAGAAATCGAGACCCGCCGTGAATATCCACGATATGCCCGGCGCGAATTTGTCGACATGCTGTCCCGCCTTTATGGCCGCCTCGATGTAAGCGATTGCGTTTGAGAATGCGAAGGCGATTTCCTGCACGTCTGACGCACCCGCCTCGCGAATGTGATATGCGCCGACGCTGATAGTGTTCCATTTTGGAATGTTCTGCGAGCAATACGCGAACGTGTCCGTGACGAGGCGCATAGACGGACGCGGCGGGAAAATGTACGTGCCGCGCGCGATGTATTCTTTCAATATGTCGTTCTGTATCGTGCCGCGCAATTTCTCAGGCGGCACGCCCTGCTTCTCCGCGACGGCGACGTACATGGCGAGGAGCACGGCGGCAGGTCCGTTTATCGTCATCGACGTCGAGACTTTGTCGAGCGGTATGCCGTCGAAAAGTTTCTCCATGTCGGCGAGCGTGTCGATGGCGACGCCGACCTTACCGACCTCGCCGTGGCTCAGCGGGTCATCGGAGTCAAGCCCTATCTGCGTCGGCAAGTCCATCGCGACGGACAGGCCCGTCTGCCCCGCGCCGAGCAAATATTTGTAGCGCGCATTTGTCTCCTCCGCTGTCGCGAAGCCCGCATAAGCGCGCATCGTCCAGAGGCGCCCGCGGTACATCGTCGGCTGCACGCCGCGCGTGAATGGATACTCGCCGGGGAAGCCGAGCTTTTCCATGTAGTCATTGCCCTGCACATCGAGCGGCGTATATACTCTCTTCGCGCGGAATTCCTTGCGCTCTGGAAATCTCTCGCACGCCTTTTTGACTTTTTCCTCGTATTCCTTCATGCCGTCATTTATGTCTCTCATTTCATTTCCCTCCAAATATTTTCAACTTTTCATTGTTTTCTTATCATCGTTCCCGTTTGGCGAAGCCTCTCGTGCATCGCGAAGGCTCTTTCTAGCGCCACCGGCTCATGGCCGGGAAAGTTGCGGCTGCTGTACTCCAAATATTCGTAGAGTTCCGCCTGAAAAGCGGGATGCGCGCATTTCTCGATGATGAGACGCGCCCGCTTTATCGGCGAAAGTCCACGCACGTCGGCGACGCCGCGCTCCGTGATGAACACCATCGTGTCGTGCTCGCTGTGATCCGCATGCGTCACCATCGGCACGATTTTTGAGATTTTGCCGCCGCCGCCCGTCGATGGCGAATTGAAAATGGTGAGGTAGCCGTTCCTCATGTAGTCGCCGCTGCCGCCGATGCCATTCATCATCGTGTTGCCCATGATGTGCGTCGAGTTCGCCTGTCCGTATATGTCGAACTCGACGGGCGTATTCATCGATATGACGCCAAGCCGCCGTATGACCTCGGGCGAATTGCTGATGTCGAGCGGGCGCAACGTTATCGCGCGGCGATAGAGCCTCGGATTTGCCGCGAACATCTTCATGACGTGCGGCGACGGCGTGAATGCGCAGCCAGACGCATGAGCGATTTTTCCCGCCTTTATGAGGTCAAACACCGCATCCTGCAGTATTTCCGAATACATCTCGAGATTTTCAAAGCGCGAATCCTTCAGCCCGAGAAGAACGGCGTTCGCGATGCTGCCGACGCCCGATTGCAGCGGCAACATGTGATCCTTGGGGAGCCTGCCGTGCTTTTGCTCGTTTTCGAGGAAATCGACGAGATTTTCCGCGATTTTCTTTTCCGTGTCGCACGGCGCCTTGAGATTTCTCACGTGATCGACGATGTCCGACTCGACGATGCAATCGATGCGGTCGATGCCGCACTCGACGTACGGCTTGCCGATGTGGTCGCTCACGTGGTATATCGGTATCTCGCGACGCTTCGGCGGCTTCTCACAGATGTAAATGTCGTGCATGCCCTCGATCTCGAGCGGTATCGTCGTATTCACCTCGACGATGACGTGCTTCGCATGCTTCACGAACATCGGCAGATTGCCAACGCCCGTGCCGAGAATGAGATTGCCGTCACGCGTGATGGCCGCCGCCTCGACAATGGCGACATCGACGTCGCCGTAAAAGCCGTAGTCTATCTGCTGTGCGAAGTGGCTGAGATGCTGGTCGATGTAATCGATGCGGCTCTCGTTTATGCCCGCCTTCATCGATTTGTTCGACGCGGCGTAGTACGGCATGCGCGACGCTACACCGTCCACCGCTGCGAGTGCTTCCTCTATCTCTGGTCCGACGGACGCGCCGCTCCAGAGATTTATGCGGCACTTCTTGCCGCGCTTTATCGCCTCGGCGAGCGCGAGCGTCGTCTTCTTCGGATAGCCCGACGGCGTAAATCCTGCGACGCCGACATTCATGCCATCCGTGATGAGCTCTGCCGCCTTCTCGGGCGATACGATTTTGTCCATAAGAGCTGGATTTCTGAGCCTTGTTTCATCTAGCATTTTCATTTGCTCCTTCTGCCGACCGCGCGCTTGCCGACGATCAATATCTACGCTTTAAACTTATCGCAATTCGATGTATAATAAAAATACTGATTTAATGGATGAATTATCACGTAATATGATATTTTGATGTGAGCGAGAACTAATGATATTTCGTTAAATAAAGGCTTTGCTTGACGCTTATATTCTGGGTGAGGTTTGCGCACAAAAAAGAGTGCCGCTAAAAAGCGACACTTCTTGAGCCATTAAATATCATAATTAATTATATATAATATAAAAACTAACACGTTTTCATCGAAAATTTTTGATGAAATTCACGACGATTTTTGGAGGGAAATGTATGGAGCTTGAGCATTACAGAAATTTCGTGACGATCGTCGACTGCGGCAGTCTGTCCGCTGCCGCGAGCGTACTGCACGTCGCACAGCCCGCGCTGACGGCACAGGTGAAGAACATGCAGAAGAGGTACGGCGCGCCGCTTCTCAAAATGCGACGCGGGGCGCGCAGTGTCGAGCTCACGGACGCGGGCACGATACTGTACAACAAGGCGAAATACATCTGCGCCATCGAGGAGAGCACGCGCCACGAAATAGAGAGCCTCGCGAATGGCGCGGCGGGACGGCTTGCCGTGAGCCTCTCACCATCGATGAGCATCGGCTTCATACAAAATTTCCTCAGCGGCTTCGCGCGGCTCAATCCCGACGTAGAGTACGAGCTGTACGAAGTGAACATCGACGAGCAGACGCGGCAACTGCTGAACGGCGTGACGGAAATCGGCGTCGCGAACGCAAAGCTGCGCCAGCCCACGCGATTTGAGACGCTGTTCACGCGGCGCGAAGAGCTCGGCATCGTCTATCACAAAGAAACAAAATGGATAGACCCCGAGAAAATTTACCTCGACCTCGAGGACCTCGAAGATGTGCCGATATGCCTCTCACGCGGCTGCAGCGAGCAGTTCCTCACGATATGCAGTGACTCGCACATCTACCCGCACATACTCGCGATAAACACGACAAAGCAATCGACGCTCATGTGGGCGCGACAAAAAATCGGCGTCGCCATCGTGCCGATTGCCCCGGGCGAAAACCTCGGCGACGAGCTCACGTGCAGATTCGTACAGGACGAGCGCATGTATTTGTCAAAAACGCTCTCCGTCGTACGCGACCGCCCGCTCTCCCCCGTCGCGCAAAACTTCATCCGCTACTACAGCGAGCATTCGTGAAGCTGAGCGTGTGAATGGCATTACAGCCCTCACAAATATTCTCATTGCCCATAACACAAAAATCCCGACGCGAAACTATCACGTCGGGATTTTTCTTTTGCTCATATTATTTTTCTCAGCGCTCTGCTTCACTCGTCGCTCTCTTGCTCGCTTTTTCGTGTCAGCGGCATGCGCAGGACGACGGTCGTTCCTTTGCCGTCGCTGCTTGTTATGGTGAGGCCGTAGCCTTCGCCGTAGAGAAGTTTTATACGGCGATGGACGTTGTAGAGACCCGCATGGCCTTTCGGCGGCGTGTTGCTGTCGATGCTCTCGCGCACTGCCACGAGCATTTCGTCGTCCATGCCGCCGCCCGTGTCGCTCACAGAGAGCCGCAGCGTGCCGTTCGTCTCGTCTTTCTGTACGGACACGGCGACGTAGATATGCGGCACACGCTCGAGGCCGTATTTCAGAGAATTTTCGATAATCGGCTGAAGTATGAGCTTCGGCACGAGCGCTGACTCCGTGTCGTCCTCCATGTTCACGGTGTAGTCGAATCGCTCGCCGAATCGATACTGCATGATTTCCATGTAGTCGTAGAGGTGCTCTATGTCGTCGCCGACCGTGACGGCGTCCGTCGCCTGCCGTATGCTGTAGCGCAGGAGCCGCGAGAGCGCCATCGTCATCTCGCCCGCCGCTTCGGGGCTCATCGCTATCATGAATTTTATGCTGCTCAGCGTGTTGTAAAGGAAATGCGGGTCAAACTGCGACGTGAGCTGCGACACTTCGAGAGTCACGGCCGCGCGCGTCTTTTCCTCGTTGCTTTTCACGAGTCTTTTCAAGCTGTCAACCATGCTGTTGTACGCCTCGGCGACAATCTTCAGCTCCTCTGGGCTCTCTATCTCAAGCCTGTGCGCGAGGTCGCCCTGCTCGACGGCCGCGAATGCCACCGCGATTTTTTTGAGATTTCTCATCTCGTACTCCGACTGGCGGCGCGACAGGAAGACGAGGAACGACAGCAGAATGATGATGGCGAACGCGAAGATGAAGACGACTTGAAAAAGGTAGGAGCGCAACTCGCCGAGCGGCGTGATGGCGTAGACCGTAAGCGGCGCCGACGCATCGAAACTGATTTTCCTGTGCCGCACGTAGTAGTCGCTGCCGCCGTGCATGACGAGGCCATTCGCCTCGCGAAAATCTGGCCGCAGCCTGTTCGAGAGTTTCTGCGAAAAATTGTAGTCCGTGCAGAGCGGCGTGCTGCCATCCGCAATTTCAACGACGAAATTCACGCGCGGATGGACGAGCTCCCTGAGCATTTCATTGCCGGAGGCAACGAAAATGATGTAGCCCTCGACGGCGCCGCCCTCAACGATGGCGCTGCCGACCGCCGCGTCCTGTGGCTGGCCGAAAAGCGTCTCGCGCGACGTGAACATGTACGCCGCATGCATCGGGTCGCGGTCGAGCATGTTCGTGAGCGGCCAGAGCGCGTCATCGGGCGAAAGGTCGGGGAGCTCATACGACGTCGTGCGGCTCTCCATGACGACGCGCCGCTCTGCGTCGAGCACGACGAACATTTTGTAGACGTGAAGCCTGTCGAGCTCGAGGTGAAGCCGCCTGTAGAACTCCACATAGTAGACGGCGTCATTTTTGAGACGCGTGATATTGAGATTCTCTGACATCTCGCGCGAGGACTCCATGCCGCTCTTAAGCGACGTCTCCATGACCTCAGACGCCGCGTCGAGCGCATCCTCCGAGCGACGCGTGATGTGGCCGGACCAATAGAAATAAAAGAGCGCGAACGACAGCGCTATGATGACGACAAGCGGAAAAGCGGCATAAAAAATGAAGGTCCGCCGTAGCTCGTCCTGCATTCTGCGCGCCATTCACGTGACCTCCTTTTGATAAAAAGTTGATGATGTATATGAGTTTTGATTTATCGCTTCAAAAAGTCCTTGTGCTGACCCTCTCCGCCTCGCATTCGCTCGGCACCTCCCCCATTGGGGAGGCTGGCTCTACAGACGCAAAGATTATTTACAGTAGATGAATCGATGCATTAGGAAAAACGTAATATTTCATATTTCCATTGTAAATCATGCAGGTTGCTCTACCTGTAAAGTGATTAGCTGTCGTTTACTACCAATCATATCGTTAAGCATCACTTTCGCTATGCCTCCCACTCTGGGGGAGGTGCCCCCGAAGGGATCGGAGAGGGTCAATTTTACGATAGCACAAGTGACGAAGCTATGCGAAAAAATGGCCGCCAATGGCTTCATTCATGCTGCCCATGCGATAGCCCACCAAATCTGCCGTTACAAATGTAAATCCGATTGATCTGAGCTCGTCGAAAATCTCGGTGCGCAGTCTTTCATCGAGGAGCCGCGCGAAATCGTCGCGCGAGACCTCGATGCGCGCGAGGTTGCCATGCGCCCTCACGCGCAGCTGTGCGTCGAACACGCCGAGGCCACGCAGATATTTCTCCGCGCGCTCGATTTTCTTGAGCTTCTCGCTCGTGATGCGCTCGCCGTACGGCACACGCGACGCGAGGCACGCCATGGACGGCTTGTCCCAAACCTTCAGCTCGAATCCGCGCGCCGCATCGCGTATGTCCGCCTTCGTGAATCCTGCCTCGTGCAGTGGCTCGCGAATCGATAGCTCGCACAGCGCCTTTTCGCCGGGGCGATAGTCGCCGTCATCGTCGAGATTTGTCCCTGCCGCGACGAACGCAAGCCCCTGCTTCGCCGCAACGTTTCCTATCGCCGTGAACACCATTCGTTTGCAATAGTAGCAACGATCGGGCGGATTGCCCGCGATGGTCTCGTCGTCGAGCGGATTTGCATCGATGACGGACAGCCGTATGCCGTATTCTGCGCAAAACGATTTCGCGTCTCGCGCCTCGTCCGTCGTCAAAAACGGTGACAGCACCGTGACGCCCTCCGCTTTGTCGCCGAGCGTGTCATGCGCGACATAGAGCAAAAGCGACGAGTCCACGCCCGACGAAAACGCGACTGCGACGGAGCCCATCTCGCGCAAAATATTCCTCAGCTTCTGAATCTTTTCCTTTGTCTCGTCCTTCATCTCATACTGCGTCATCGTATCACCTCGTCTATAAAGCCGCCGCCGATGAGCACATCGCCGTCGTATAACACGACAGACTGGCCGGGCGTCACGGCTCTCATCGGCCTGTCGAACGTCACGCGGCACTTGTCGCTCGCCTCATCGACGCGCTCGACCGTCGCCACCGCCTCGCGCTTGCCGTATCTTATGCGCGCGCTGTAGCTCTGGCGCTCGCCGAGCTTCGGCGGCTCAGCCGATTGCCAGCACATGTCGCTCGCCACGAGTCCTGTCGCGAACACGTCGTCCGCCTCGCCGACGACGACGCGATTTCGCGCGGTGTCAAGCTCCGTCACATAGAGCGGCGTCGGGTGCGCGATGCCCATGCCCTTGCGCTGGCCTATCGTGTAGAACGAGACGCCGTCATGATGGCCGAGCACGGTGCCGTCCTTGTAGACAATGTCGCCGCCGCGACGCGCCTCTGGGTGAAATTTCAGCAGAAACGATTTGTAATCGTCATTCGGTATGAAGCAGACCTCTTGGCTCTCCGGTCTGTGCGCGACAGGGAGTCCCCGCTCCTCAGCCATCGCGCGCGTGCGCGCCTTGCTCTCCATCACGCCGAGCGGCAGCAGAAGATGCGGCAGCACATCGCCATTCACGCGATACAGTGCGTACGACTGATCCTTCCTCGTATCGGCGGCCTTCTTTATCACGTGACGCCCACGCACTTCATCGTACTCCACGCGCGCATAGTGACCCGTCGCCATGTAGTCGGCGCCGAGATTTCTCGCCGCCTCGAAAAGCCTGCCCATTTTGATTTTCCTGTTACACACGACGCAGGGATTCGGCGTGCGCCCCTTCATATATTCGCCGAGGAAATAGTCGATGACCTCTGCCTTAAATTCTCGCTTTAAATCCACAACATGATGCTCGATGCCGAGGAAATCGGCGACGAGCCGCGCATCATCCACAGCGCCATGCACGTGCTCATACCCCGGCGCTGCCTCGACGCCGCGCGACTCATCCGTGAGCACCATCGTGAGCCCTATCACGCGGTAGCCACGCTCCTTTAAAAGCGCCGCGACGAGCGAGCTATCCACGCCGCCGCTCATCGCCACAGCCACGGTCTCTTTCATATAGATTCTCCTTTTGAAGTTCATATCGATTCATTTTGACAAATTCACACGAAAGCAATTTCTTCATTAACATAAATCATCTTGCTTCGCATTGCCATAATCATAAAAGCCGCGCTCGACATTGTCAAGCAAATCAGTATGAAATATATGTCATCGCTCGATTCAAAAAAAGACGAGTTTCGCAAAATTATAGATGAAGACTGGCATCGCCGAGTCATTTTTACGAGCTCGTAAAATTTTTGATATTTTTTCTTTTTGACCTATTGACTTTTTGACCTATATGAGTATAATGATAATTGTAAGGAGCAAGGGAACCGAAAGAGAGAAAAAGTCAAACGGTCAGCGCCTTACGGAAAATGTCAATTATCACATCCACATAGTTTTGAAAGGAGATTTTCATCATGTTTGGACTTGTACCATTCTCAGCAAGAAAAGATTTAGCAAGGACGGAGGATCCGTTCGATCACTTCTTCGACGCATTCAATGAGCCGTTCTTCCACGGCGCGCTCGCGCCATTCGCGGACTGGGGCGGCGCGTCGTCGTTCAAGGTCGACGTCAAGGACAACGGCAATGAGTATGAACTCACCGCCGAGCTGCCGGGCGTGAAGAAAGAGGACATCAAGCTGAACTACGACAACAGCTACTTGACAATCGCCGCTGAGAAAAACGAAGAGAAAGAAGAAAAGGACGACAAGGGCAACTACATCCGCCGTGAGCGCTCGACTGGCAGCGTCTCGAGGTCGTTCTACATCGACAACATCGATGAGTCGAAGGTCAAGGCAGAGTTCAAGGACGGCATCCTCAAAGTATCCATGCCAAAAGCGGCAGAAGTTTCGCACACGAAACAGATTGCCATCGACTGATAAACCCAGCGCATTAAATGAGTATTCACTTGCGCGGTGACGACGCGCAGCGAACACTCACGAAGCCACTAGAATTTTGATTTCTCTCCCCCAATTAAAAATCACATAATTATCCCCCTAATTCCCCTAAAAAAACTCCCGAAGGTCAGCCGCCTTCGGGATTTTTTTATTTGCATGTGAAATTTGCGTCCTGTTTTTTGTATTGCACAAAGACATAAATGCCAACCCTCTCCGCCTCGCATTCGCTCGGCACCTCCCCCATTGGGGAGGCTGGCTTCACGGATTCTGTGATTATTTAGTGTAAGTTCAATAACAGCAAAGCTCCGTTGTGACAAGCTTTATAGCCTTCTTTTCAATCAGATAACTGCAAGCATAATAGAGCTTGAGCTTAATTACCTTGCACGTATAGCTAAACTTATGCTTGAAAAATAGGATGATTTAAAATA